>NZ_JAMYQW010000016.1:0-133697 GCF_040321085.1 Mesorhizobium sp. M0522 | reverse complement strand
CGATCGTCGCTCTCGGCAACAGGCGGCGCGCCCGGCCAGGACGTGTCGCATGTGCGCGCTGTCGAAGGAGGCGCCCAGCAACATTTCGGGTGAAGGCAACGCGGGCATCGCGATCGATCGTAATCTTTCTCTGCAACGAGCGCCTGATCGCCGGTCAGCAGTTTCAATCGCGATGGGCTCCGGCTCGTACCCATTATGGAGATCACATGTTCGTCCCGGACCCCGATGCCGGCAACAGGTCTGCTTCGGAGCGTCGCGACGGAACTGGGCGACATGGTTGCGGTGGAGTAAGCGCCCTCCCCTGGGTCAACAACCCCGTCGGTGACGGCCGCGACCGCATCGGCAATCAAGTCGTCGCTGAAAGGCCGCAAGGTATCTGTCACGACATAGCGCGCCGGCGAAGCTCCGCCCTTGCGACGGGGATTCGTTGTAAGCCGATCAGACGGCAACGCCGGCCAGATGAGCGAGAACTTACCCTCGGTGTGGGTCTCGACCAGGCTCGACGTTCGTCGGTAACTGCCTACGAGTCAAGGTCGTAGGGCTCGTGGCCCAGGTCGTTGTGATGAAGCGCCTCTGCCATACACCTGATGTCGAACGCCTGGCCGCACGCCGGGCAGAGGACGAAATACTCCTCCTCCCGAAGTGGCGATGCATCGTGGTCTTGGGGGATGACGATGTCATTGTATTCGTCGGGCATTGGGTCCTCCGGCAACGCCGCCCGCCATGCTGGAACGCCTGCCGGCAGGATTTATTTCAAAGTTACTGCGCCTAAGAAGAAGCCCTGGGCATCGATCGTGGCCCGATGTCCGGTTTCGCTGGCAATAACCTTGCCGAGGCCCGCCGCTCCGATGAAAGGTGATCTGATGGGCATCAGCTGCGCAAAATAGCTCGGAAATCGGGCACTGGGGTTGGGCTGTTGAAGCGCACTGTCTTGCCGGCAGGTCATCCAGTCGCTGGCGGCGCTGGCGGGACATCGTCGGCTATTTCTTGCCTGAGCCTTGGTCCTTTGCTGAGCCGGCGACCGAGCGCATCGACGAAATTGTCGTAGCGCTGCAAACCCTTCGCGCGGGCTTCGGCCTGAGCGGATTCCGGCAAGGCTGGGGTCGAATTGAGCCAAAACCGGACGAACAATGCGAGCGTCTCAATAGCAATTCCGACGTCGCGTTCGACACGCTGCACACGTCGATCGATCTGGTCGAGGCGTCGAGTGATCGCGGCTTGCTTTCGCTCTTCGGCATCCGGCGACAGGAACGACGCGAGCGCAGCCTCGGCAACCAGTGACAGCGAGGCCTCGCGCCGCTCCGCGTAGTCTGCCAGCGCGTTCATCACGTCAGGATCAAGATAGGCAGAGAGACGTTTTTTCTTGGCGTTCTTCATGCGCTCAAAGCTCAATGCCATCATTGGGGTCAAGGGCGGCCTGACGAGCTGCGCGTCTCATGGCTTGATCGACACTGCGGCGACGAACGGCGTCATCGTCGGGCTCGTCCCTGTCGAGGTCGAACTCATCGTCGCAGCGTGGCGTTCGTTCCGGCGCGATGTCTTCGTGTTCGGGAAGCTCGGGCTGGCGGCGAATGCCGCCATTGGCCGGATCCTCGTCCTGCTGATCCCTGGCAAGCCTCAGCTTGCGAGATTTGCCTTCCGGCTCAGCAAGAAGTGTCGTGTTGGTCCAGTCGTCAGAGCGAGCGTTCTGCGTTGTCCCTCCGGTCCTTGGTGGCGGCAAGACACGCTCGGCAAGACGCGGGTCGGCAAAGTAGCGTGCCTTCTTCGCACGGATTGGGAACTGGCCCGAGATCATAATGATCGCCTCGGTAGGCGGCAGCTGCATGATCTCGCCCGGCGTCATCAGTGCACGCGCCGTTTCCTGCCGCGACACCATCAGATGCCCGAGCCAGGGCGACAATCTGTGCCCCGCATAGTTTTTCATGGCGCGCAACTCGGTCGCGGTCCCCAGAGAGTCTGAGACGCGCTTGGCCGTCCTCTCGTCATTCGTGGCGAAGCTCACCCGCACATGACAATTGTCGAGGATGGAATTGTTCGGTCCGTAGGCCTTCTCGATCTGATTGAGCGATTGTGCAATCAGGAACGACTTGATGCCATACCCGGCCATGAAGGCCAGCGCGCTTTCGAAGAAATCGAGCCTGCCGAGCGCGGGAAACTCGTCCAGCAGCATCAAAAGACGCTGCCGGTGATCCTTCGCGTGAAGATCTTCGGCGAGCCTGCGGCCGATCTGGTTAAGCACGAGTCGCATCAGCGGCTTTGTGCGACTGATGTCCGATGGCGGCACGACCAGATAGAGCGTCGTCGGCCGTGCCTCCTCGACAAGGTCTGCGATCCGCCAGTCACAGCATGACGTCACCTTGGCCACAACTGGATCGCGGTAGAGGCCCAGAAAACTCATGGCCGTCGAGAGCACGCCGGAACGCTCGTTCTCGGACTTGTTAAGCAGTTCCCGAGCAGCCGACGCCACGACGGGATGCGGGCCTGCATCACCCAAATGCCGCGTCAGCATCATGGCGCGCAGCGTTGCCTCGATTGGCCGCTCTGGATCGGAAAGGAAGTTCGCCACGCCTGCGAGGGTCTTGTCTTTCTCCGCATAGAGCACGTGCAGTATTGCGCCGACCAGCAACGCATGGCTGGTCTTCTCCCAGTGGTTGCGGCGTTCCAATGTGCCTTCTGGGTCGACCAGGACATCCGCCACGTTCTGCACATCTCGAACTTCCCACTCGCCCCGTCGCACCTCCAGCAGAGGATTGTAGGCTGCGGATCCAGCATTGGTCGGGTCGAACAGAAGCACCTGGCCGAAACGAGCCCGCCATCCGGCCGTCAGTTCCCAGTTTTCGCCTTTGATGTCGTGGACGATTGCCGAACCCGGCCAGGTCAGTAGTGACGGTACGACCAGGCCGACGCCTTTGCCGCTTCGGGTCGGTGCGAAACATAGCACGTGTTCCGGACCGTCGTGGCGCAGATAGTGTCGGCCCAACATACCCAGGATCACCCCATCCTGACCGATCATCCCAGCGGCCTTGATTTCGTCTCGCGTCGCCCAGCGCGCCGAGCCGTAAGTCGTGGTATCCTTTGCCTCGCGCGCCCGCCACAGCGACATCCCGATCGCTGCGACGATAGCCATGAGGCTTCCGCTCGCCGCAATCGCCGCGCCCTCCAGGAAGACCTTCGGCGCGTAGGCGTCGTAGAAAAACCACCACCAGAAAAAGGCTGGCGGCGGGTAAACGGGCTGTCCAGCCAATTCGAACCACGGCGGACCGAGTTGGCTTTGAAAGCCGAGCCGCCCTGCCGTCCACTGTGTTGCTCCCCATGTTGTCGCGACGACGATCAGAAAGGCGGTGAGGATCTGGCCCCATAAAACCTTGCTTGCCGGCATCGGTCGTTTCCCAAATGGATGATCGGAACAACCGAAAAGCTCGAATTCCTAAATTCGCAAGAAAAAAGGGGCGGTCGAAGCAGCATGGCGTACCCGGACGTGGAAAGACTTGCCCGATGCGATCTCGAATGTTGAACGAGCATAGGGGGGCTGCTTTCTTCTGGAGCCGTTGAGCCGCTACTTGCCCAATGATAGTTAGTTGTCTCGGCTCAGATGGCATTCGACGAGATGGACGGGTTCTTGGGGAACCACGGATTGCGCATGACCAAATGAACAAGAGTCCTCAGCGGCGCGCCGAGCCGGAGAACACTCTAGTCCCGGCAAGTGGTGGTCAGCCGTTGTGCTGAGCTCGAATCTTACCGCCTCCCTGATCGGTAGCGCGATAGATCCAGAGCCGACTCGATGAGCAGACCCATCAAGTCTGTTCAATTTTGTTAATCAATTCAGTCACATCAACTATTGCCATGGACTTTCGTTGGAACTGTTGCAAGCCGCGCCGGCCTCACGGGTCGCGGAATCTATTCGGCCGCACCTAAGTTCCAGATGTCCCGATGCAGGCGCCATGTCCCGTCGTCCCCTTTTTTCCAAACGACAATGTACTTGCCCGCAACGGTGGAAGGGGCACCGCCTTTGCTCGGCACACTGAGCGTAAATGCGCCAACTTCGTAGGCGAGATTCCCGCTCCCTTCCACTTCCAGCGCCTTCAGGGTGAGATTCTTCATCCCGGCCTTGATTGCGCCCTGCCAGAATTCTTCCACGCCCTTGCGGTCATCGATGCGTTTGCCGTCGGGTGGCAGCAGGGCGGCATCGTCGGTATACATTTGACCTACCGCTGCTGCGTTTCCGCTGTTGAAGGCGTCCATGAATTTTACCAACGCCGCTTCGATGTCCTCACGAGCCGAGTGGGGGGCCGCAGACAATGCAGACGAAAGAAGCAGCACAGCAGCAAATGCAAATGACTGAACCAGTCTCATTTCGTCCTCCCTTGCGTGCCCGACATGCCCACCCGATGAATAGCGCCGACCCGAGGGCGCCGCGGCGTTCGATGGCCAGGCGCGGATTATATTAGACTTATCTGATATGACGGCGCAAGCGCAGCTGCGACCCTCTGAACGACCAGCGTAGCAGCTGCCGGAGAGCTTCAAAGCGGCGGCTACCGCTCACTGCCTCCTCGTCTCGACGAAAGAATTCGTTCGAATGATGCTTTTCCGCGGCTTTGCTCGCAAGTTTTCGTCAGCCAGCACAGGGCCTCCTCTTACGCTCGCTGGTCGTCAAGGCCCAGCGGCCACTAGCTGACAGTCCCCCCGCAGCCAAGCCGCTGGGCCCTCGACGTGGGGAACGAGCATTGGAGACGATGTCGCGCTTTCCGTTACAGCCCGAAGGCGGGTGACAGATGACCGCGTCAGCCTCTCCACCCCGAGCTACGATTTCACGCATTCGATCAGGCACAGCTCTCTCGGGCTAGCGCGCCAAGCATGAGTTAGCTCCCGAATGAGCAGGTGCCGCCCAGTTCAGCTTCGGCCCTTGCGCGCGCAAGGTATTGGCCGAGATCGATCGGCAGTCCGGTCGGCAAATTGGGGCAGCGATGGCGAGAATGAATGCCGGGAACTTCCCTTCGGTGCCGCTTCGTCGATCTGTTTGCCGAGAAGACGCGCGCGCTGCGTGCCGCCCCCCATACCGTAGAGAACTCATTTCAGGTCACACACACACACACACACGACGCCACCGAGATCCTGCATCACTTTTCTACTCCGACGCCGCCACGTCACCAAGATCAGTCGCGAGCGTGATCGCGGCTATCAAATCGGGATCGCGCGCCGGAGCGCTCTATGAGTGAGCCCCGAACGGCGCGCTGCTCCTCGAGCAATCCGGCTCGACGTAAGGCGGGCCATCCGTGCCGGCCTCGTGACTAACAGACGGGCGAATGGCGGTTCCTGGACTCACCTTTTTGTCTGAAGTCGCTTCCTTGAGCCGGTGGCGGAGTTCTTGCTTGATCGACTTCAGCACCGTCTTAGAATCGGTTTTCGGAAAATTTGTCTTGTGGCATCAATTTTCATGGGATAGGGTCATTTTTCATAGGTTTTGGCTCGAACTAACCAAAATTCGATGGAAGGATTCGCTTTTCATGCCTGCGGTGCAACAGCACCAATTTTCAGGTCCTGTTACCGTTTTTCAGGAAATCCGCCTTCCTGAAACGGCGACCCCGGCCGGGTACAGCGCCCTGATCGGAGCCTACAGGCTCGCCGTGCCCTTGCCCCGTAGGTTGTTCGCCACGGGCGAGCATCATCGCATTACCGAACGGGATGGCTGGCGGATCATGACCCCCCGCCATGCCCCAAATCCTACCCTCGAAGGCCACCTGACCTTTGCGCTCAAGTACGAGGGACTGAACCTTGCCGTCCTCAAGCGGCTGTTCCAAGTGACCGGTCCCGCGCCGATCGAGGCGCTGGTCCGTGAAAGCCCGACCGGCAGTTATGCCCGACGCATCTGGTTTTTATATGAATGGCTGAGGGGCGCGCGTATCGATCTGCCGGACGCGAAGGCCGGACGATACATTCCGGTTGTCGATCCCGAGCTGCAGTGGCCGGGACCCGACAAGACCGCTTCGCGCTACCGCGTAAGGGACAATCTCCCCGGCACGCGTGAGTTCTGCCCTCTGGTGTTCCGCACCAAGATTCTCGAAAAATTCATCGGCCTTGAACTACCGCGGCGCGCGGAGGCAATCGTAGCGGACGTGCCGCGCGACCTTCTTGCTCGGACCGCCGCCTTTCTTTTGCTCAAAGACTCGCGATCAAGCTATGCGATCGAGGGCGAGCACCCGCCGCAAGATCGCATCCAGCGCTGGGGCCGCGCCATCGGCGAATCCGGCCGCTGGCCGATCAATCGCGATGAGCTGCTGCGTCTGCAAAGAATTGTACTTGGCGACGCCCGTTTCGTAAGACTTGGCTTCCGAAAAGAAGGAGGTTTCGTCGGTGAGCATGACCGAGACAACGGCACGCCCTTGCCCGATCACATCAGCGCTCGGCCCGAGGACCTGCCGCGGCTAATTGATGGAATGGCGGCGTTCGATCAGGGCCCCGCGCAAAACCTTGATGCAGTCGTAGCCGCCGCAATCCTCGCCTTCGGCTTTGTCTACATTCACCCGTTCGAGGACGGAAACGGCCGCATTCACCGCTACCTAATCCACCACGTCCTTGCCATGCGCGGCTTCAATCCGCCGGGAGTTGTCTTTCCCGTCTCGGCCGCGATCCTGGACCAGATCAACGAGTACAGGGGCGTGCTCGAGAGCTATTCGCAGCGCCTTCTGCCGTTGGTGGAATGGGAACCGACGCCGCAATTCAACGTCCGGGTGCTGAATGACACCGGTGATTTCTACCGGTTCTTCGATGCAACCCCGCACGCCGAATTCCTCTATGCCTGCGTTCAGCGGACGATCGAACGGGACCTTCCCGAGGAAACCGCATTTCTGCAGCGCTACGATCAGTTCCGGCAGCAGGTGGACGCCTTTATCGACATGCCCGAGCGGTTGATCGATCTGCTCTTCCGTTTTCTTCACCAGAATGATGGACATCTATCGAACCGCGCGCGCGAAAAGGAATTCGCCGCGCTGACCAATGACGAGGTAGGAAGAATCGAGGCGATCTACGCGCAAACCTTTGGTCCCCATTGAAGGTGTGATCATCAGGATCGATTTTTAGTCCGACGGTTTGCGATTCCCTTGTCCCTGCCTTCATCTCCGACGCTTGACTTGTCGCCGAGACATGCACGATTTTTTCCGCACGGTCTGACCGGCGGCCGATCAGCCGCGGCCAGAACGCGCTTGACAAACCGGAGCCGTCCCGTCCAACCTCACGCATTCACCAGGGGAGTCCCGGCAAGGGGCTGAGATACTGCTGGCATTCGCGGCGCAGTGACCCGTTGAACCTGATCCAGTTCATACTGGCGTAGGGACGGTGCAAGCGCTTTGCGGGAGTTTACGCCCGAGATCCTGTTTCGGCAGGTCGACAGAAGCGTCTTTTCATCCTCCCGGCACAGAACTGGGTCTCCAATGCAACGAGCAAAGGAGCCTCAAGATGAATGCCCTCACCCCCGCCGTCTCGACGGGACCGCTGCCCGCCTCACGAAAAATCCACAAGCCCGGTGCCATCCACCCGCAGATCAGGGTACCGATGCGCGAAATCTCCGTCCATCCGACGGCCGGCGAACCGCCCGTCACCGTCTACGATCCGTCCGGCCCCTATACAGACCCGACTGTCGAAACCAGCATCGAAAACGGCCTTGCCCGGCTTCGCCACGAATGGATTACGGCGCGGGGCGATGTCGAAGCCTATGACGGCCGCCACGTGCGGCCGGAAGACAACGGATTCGCCGCAGGCGAGCGCCTGACGCCGGAGTTTCCAGTCCGTAACCGGCCGCTGAGGGCCAAGTCAGGCAAGGCGGTGACTCAGCTTACCTATGCGCGCGCCGGCATCATCACACCCGAAATGGAGTTCGCCGCCATCCGCGAGAACCTTGGTCGCGAGATCCTGCACGGCAAGCTTGAGCGCGACGGCGAGGCTTTCGGCGCGACACTGCCCGATTTCGTCACGCCGGATTTCGTGCGTGATGAGGTGGCGCGCGGACGCGCAATCATTCCCGCCAACATTAACCACCCAGAGAGCGAGCCGATGATCATCGGCCGCAATTTCCTGGTCAAGATCAATGCCAATATCGGCAACTCCGCTGTCACCTCCTCGATGGCCGAAGAGGTCGAAAAGATGGTCTGGGCGATCCGCTGGGGCGCCGATACGGTGATGGACCTGTCGACCGGCCGCAACATCCACAACATCCGCGACTGGATCGTCCGCAACTCGCCGGTGCCGATCGGCACGGTGCCGCTCTACCAGGCGCTCGAGAAGGTTGGCGGCATTGCCGAGGATCTGACCTGGGAGGTGTACCGCGACACGCTGATCGAACAGGCCGAACAGGGCGTTGACTATTTCACCATCCATGCCGGCGTGCGGCTGCATTACATCCCACTGACCGTTGACCGGGTCACGGGTATCGTCTCGCGCGGCGGCTCGATCATGGCAAAATGGTGCCTGCACCATCACCGGGAAAGCTTCCTCTACGAGCACTTCGCGGAGATCTGCGACATCTGCCGCGCCTATGACGTCTCCTTCTCGCTCGGCGACGGCCTTCGTCCCGGCTCGATCGCCGATGCCAACGATGCGGCGCAGTTCGCCGAGCTGGAAACGCTTGGCGAGCTGACGAAGATCGCCTGGGCGAAGGATTGCCAGGTGATGATCGAGGGGCCTGGCCACGTGCCGATGCACAAGATCAAGCAGAACATGGACAAGCAACTCGCCGTTTGCGGCGAGGCGCCGTTCTATACGCTTGGCCCGCTGACGACCGACATCGCGCCGGGCTACGACCACATCACCTCCGGCATCGGCGCGGCGATGATCGGTTGGTTCGGCACCGCCATGCTCTGCTACGTCACGCCCAAGGAACATCTCGGCCTTCCCGATCGCAACGACGTCAAGACCGGCGTGATCACCTACAAGATCGCGGCGCATGCCGCCGACCTGGCGAAGGGTCACCCGGCGGCGAAGATCCGCGACGACGCGCTGTCGCGGGCCAGATTCGAGTTCCGCTGGGAGGACCAGTTCAACCTGTCGCTCGATCCCGAAACAGCGCGGTCCTTCCACGATCAAACCTTGCCCAAGGAGGCGCACAAGCTGGCGCATTTCTGCTCGATGTGCGGACCGAAATTCTGCTCGATGCGAATTTCCCACGACATCCGCGCCGAAGCGCAGAAGGAGGGCATGGCGGCGATGGCGGCGAAATACCGCGAGGGCGGCGATCTCTACGTGCCGGCGGACGAGACCGGCGCACCGCTTTCGCCACAGGCGCATGAGCCATCATGAAGGTGCTGGTCAAAGGGGCCGGCGTTGCCGGCCTCACCGCCGCCTTCGAGCTCGCCGCACGCGGCGCGGCGGTTTCCGTTGCCGAGACAAGGCCTGGCCTTGGGGGCAATGCGTCGTGGTTCGCCGGCGGCATGTTGGCGCCATGGTGCGAGCGCGAAAGCGCCGAGCAGCCGGTGCTGGATCTCGGGCGCGGTGCCGCCGACTGGTGGGATGCCGCAACGCCCGGCCAGGTGACGCGGACCGGAACGCTGGTCGTGGCCGCGCCGCGCGATGCGGGCGAGCTCGACCGGTTCGCCAGCCGCACGACGGGCTATCGGCGCGTCGAGGAAGATGAAATTGCCTTGCTGGAGCCCGACTTAGCCGGCCGCTTCCGCCGCGGATTGCTCTTTCCCGATGAGGGCCATCTCGATCCGCGCCAGGCGATGGCAGCGCTTCATGACAAGCTCGCGGCCATGGGTGTCGAATTCCACTTCGGCGCCGACGCCCAGCATGTTTTTGGTTTCGATCGTCAGATCGATTGCACGGGAATGGCAGCCGCCGATGACAGGTTGCGCGGCGTTCGCGGCGAAATGCTCATCCTGCGCACCCCTGATACCTCGCTGTCGCGCCCGGTCAGGCTGCTGCATCCGCGCTTTCCACTCTATGCAGTGCCGCGCACCGACCACCGTTTCATGGTTGGTGCGACGATGATTGAAAGCCAGTCCGCCGGACCGGTTACGGCGCGCTCCATGTTGGAGCTGCTGGGTACCGCCTATGCCCTCCATCCGGCCTTTGGCGAGGCCGAGATCGTTGAAACCGGTGTTGGCGTCCGTCCAGCCTTTCCCGACAATTTGCCGCGCGCCGAAACGAACGGTGAGATCATCGCGATCAACGGGCTCTATCGTCACGGTTTTCTCCTGGCTCCCGCCATGGCGCGCCAGGCTGCCGACCTGGTTTTCAATCAAGACGGAACCAAGGAGCTTGCTCATGAAACTGATGGTCAACGGCAAAGTGCATGAGGTTGCCGCCACCACGCTGGCCGAGCTGCTTGCCGCGCTTGACTATGAGGGCGATTGGCTCGCGACCGCCGTCAACAACGACCTCGTGCACAAAGCCAGCCGGGCGGAATTCCAATTGAACGACGGCGACCGGATCGAAATCCTCTCGCCCATGCAGGGAGGCTAGCCATGTTCGATCTTCTCGGGACGACGCTTCCCTCCCGCCTGCTTCTCGGCACGGCTCAATATCCTTCGCCGGCTATCCTTTCCGATGCGGTCAAGGCGTCGGGCACGTCGGTGCTGACCGTCTCCTTGCGCCGTGAAATGGCAGGCGGCAGGGCCGGCGAAAAATTCTGGTCGTTGATCCGCTCGCTCGGCGTCAGAATCCTGCCCAACACTGCTGGCTGCCACTCCGTCAAGGAAGCGGTCACGACTGCGAAAATGGCGCGCGAAGTCTTCGGTACGAGCTGGGTCAAGCTCGAAGTGATCGGCAACCACGACACCCTGCAGCCGGATGTGTTCGGTCTGGTCGAAGCCGCCCGCATCCTGTGCGAGGACGGTTTTGCTGTATTCCCCTATACTACCGACGACCTTGTCGTTGCCGAGCGGCTGCTTGCGGCGGGCTGCAAGGTCTTGATGCCGTGGTGCGCGCCGATCGGTTCCGCTCTCGGACCGATCAACATCACGGCGCTGCGCTCGATGCGCGGACATTTCCCAGGCGTTCCGCTGATCGTGGATGCGGGGCTCGGACGGCCGTCGCACGCGGCAACCGTCATGGAGCTCGGCTTTGACGCCGTACTCCTGAACACCGCGGTCGCCAAGGCGGCCGATCCGGTCGGCATGGCGCGTGCGTTCGGCAAGGCGGTCGAGGCCGGTCGTGAAGCTTTCAACTCGGGAATGCTCGAACCGCGCGACGTCGCCGTGCCGTCGACGCCGACAATTGGCAGGGCAGTTTTTTCATGAAGCTCGACCCCTTCTACCTGATCGTCGACAGCGCCGCCTGGATCGAACGGCTGGTGCCGCTTGGCGTCAAGCTGGTTCAGTTGCGCATCAAGGATAGGGACGAGGCCACGTTGCGGACGGAAATCCGCCGCGCGAACGGCGTCTGCGCGGTCCATGGTTGCCAACTGATCGTCAACGACCATTGGCGCACGGCAATCGAGGAAGGCTGCGACTTCGTCCATCTCGGCCAAGAGGATTTGGCTGCGGCCGACCTGCTGGCGATTAAGTACGCCGGATTGAAGCTCGGGCTCAGCACGCACGATCATCTCGAACTGGAAACGGCTATCGCTGCCGAGCCCGACTATATCGCGCTCGGCCCCATCTATCCCACCATCCTGAAGCAGATGAAATGGGCGCCGCAAGGGCTCGAACGGATCAGCGAGTGGAAGCGCCGGGTCGCACCGATCCCATTGGTCGCAATAGGCGGCCTCAACCCCGACCGGCTCGACGGTGTCTTCGAGGCTGGTGCGGACAGCGCGGCGGTGGTCACCGACATCACGTTGAATGCCGATCCCGAAGCGCGCACGCGAGAATGGATCGAAAAGACAAAGCCATGGCGCTGAGTCGAGAACCGCATGTGCTCGTGGTCGGCGGATCAGACTCCAGCGGTGGGGCTGGAATTGCACGCGATATCGAGACGATCGCTTCCATTGGCGTGCGCACCTGCCTGGCTGTCACAGCGCTGACGGTGCAGACGCACGAAGCCGTGATGGAAATCCATCCTTCGCAGCCCGATCTTGTGGCCGATCAGATGCGCGCCGCGCTGCAGGCCAACAAGGTGGCGGTAATTAAGATCGGCATGCTCGCAACGGCCGAGATCGTCGTTGCCGTCGCGGCTGTGCTACGCGAAAATCCGCAGGTGCCGGCAGTGCTCGATCCGGTGCTGGCCTCGAGCTCCGGCCGGGGGCTTCTGGAAGCAGGTGCCATCGCTGCCATGAGGCGCGATCTGATGCCGCTTTGCTGCCTTGTGACCCCCAATCTCCTCGAGCTGGCGGTCCTTGTTGGTGCGGAACCGCCAGCCGACGAGAGCGACGCGGTGAGACTGGGACGGAAATTGCTGGCAGCCGGCGTGCCGGGCCTGCTGATCAAAGGGGGCCATGCATCAGGACCTCGATCAACCGATATTCTGTTGCGTTCCGATCAAGAACCAATCCGCTTCGACGCACCTCGTCTTGTCGCATCAATGCGCGGGACGGGTTGCATGCTGGCTAGCGCGATTGCGGCGCATCTGGCGAAGGCGAAGCCGCTCGAAGACAGTGTGCGCGAAAGCAAGCGGCTTGTCTTGGCCATGTTTAAGAAGAATGCAGCAGACCGACGAAACTTGTAAGATTTTCCAACTCTCGAAAGACACGCCTGCCTCTCGCGGGTCCGGGCTGGTAATTTCCCCTCCTAATTCACCTCACTCGACAGGAGTAGTTTGACGCCCTCGCCAGGCGGCGACCGCGAGATCAACGATGGCGAGGCGGCCGTCGTGCGCCGTATCTAGTGCGTTGTGTGGCATCCTTTCCCCACATCCGACTGTGATCCTGGAATTCACCTTGGTCGCGAGCTCCTGCTAAACGACGCCCCTCGACGGGAGCGGTCGATCCCGCGTCTCGGCTGCGGCGGCGCTAGGCTGACGCTCCTTAGGCCGTCCTGTTGAACCGGACTCGGGATCACGAACTGCCTCCGACAATGAATGAACATTGTCCGTCTTACGGCCATTTCATCGTCACCGCCGGTGTGCTCAAGCGATGCAGGCCATCCCTGTCATTCAAGGGATTATCGGCTTCGAAAAACAGTGAAGCTTCATCCGTCCTTGCATCCGCTTCGCTCAGGCTCAGCAGACGTCAGCAGGTTCTTCACCACGTTAAGAGCGAGGGCGTGTGGCTCAAGCCGGCTTGGCACGAGGGCCGGGAGGTGATCGCGGTGTTCGAGACCGAGCCGACGCGAACCCAACCACTTTATGTGGCTCGAGTGGTGTGAAGGTCGGATCAGCTTCATTCGCGACTACCGCAACGCCCGCTATGTTGCCGATGATGCGGAGCTGGCGCTGGACGCCAGGTCCCACGACGACGGAACCGGCGACTGCTCGTCGCGACGCCTAATCAAGCCCGATAGCAGCTCCATGCGGCACTCGTTGACAAGCCTGCCGTGATATGAACAGGATTATACAGGCTCACTGAACAGGTACCCATATGAAGCGACGCTCGGTTCAACTGTCTCCCGGCACGGGCAAGCCCGAACAGATCGCCACCGTTCTCGAACATGAAATCCGCTCCGGTGTTCTCGGCTTCGGCGACCGGCTGCAAAGCGAGAACGAGCTCGTCCATCGTTTCTCCGTCAGCCGCAACACCGTCCGCAAAGGCCTCGAGGAACTGTCCAGCCGCGGGCTGATCACCACCAAAGTCGGCATCGGCTCTTTCGTCACCTTCGATGGCAAGCCCGTTGATGACTCCATCGGTTGGTCGCGGGCGCTCGCCAATGCCGGCGCCAATGCAGAGACGCGGACGCTGCGGCTCGAGGTGATCGAGGATCCCGATCTTGCCGCACGGCTTGGTATAGAAAACCCGTTTTTCATCGCTGTCGACCGGGTGCGCACCAATGCCAGCGACGGCCACGCCATCTCCATCGAGCGCAGCCGCCTGCCATTGTCGCCGGAACTGGAGGACGTGCCGTTACGCGGGCTGCGCGAAGGCTCGCTGCACCAGACGCTGCGCGGCGCCGGCCTCATTCCCGACCATGGCGAGGAATGGGTCGGCATCGAAATGCTCAACGCCGAGGACTCTGCAATCCTCGGTTGCCCGCAAGGCACGCCGTTCCTTCGCGGTCGCCGGTTGACCCGCGCCGCCGATGACCGGCCGATCGAATATGTGACCAGCCTGCTCAACCCGGCGCATTTTGCGCTGCATATGAGGTTCTGAGTGATGCCGGACGACAACACCGGGAATATGACTGATCGGGCCATGGGGGCGCTTGTCGGCGGGGCACTGGGGGATGCGCTGGGCATGCCGACGCAGCTTTTGTCGCCGGCCCGGATTGCCGAACTCTACGCCCATGTAGAGGGCTTCATTGCTCCTTTCGCCGACCATCCGGTGTCGAAGGGGCTTCCCGCTGGAACGATCACCGACGACACCGAACAGGCGCTTCTGCTTGGCCGTATCCTGGTCGAATCCGGTAACCGCTTCGATCATGCGCGGTGGGTCAACGCGCTGCTCGACTGGGAGCGCGACGTCAAAGCGCGCGGCAGCTACGATCTGCTGGGACCATCGACCAAACGCGCCATCGACGCCATCAACAATGGCGTGCCGGCCGAGGAAGCGGGGCGCAGCGGCGACACAAATGGTGCGGCCATGCGCATTGCGCCGGTCGGCATCATGATGCCGCCAGAGCCGCTGGACGCGCTGGTCGCCAAAGTTGCCGAGACCTGCCGGGCCACGCACAACACCTCGGTTGCCATTGCGGCCGCAGCCGCCGTTGCGGCGGCCGTCAGCTGCGGCGTCGCCGGCGGCGACTGGCGCGCCGCTTCCGACAGCGCCATCGCCGCGGCGAGGTGCGGAGCAGCACTCGGCTATTGGGTGACCGGCGGTGACATTGCCGCCCGCATTGGGTGGGCGCAGGAGCTTGTGCGCGGCAAGGCGACGAAGGACGCGATCCGGCTGATCACCGATCTGGTCGGCACCGGCGTCGCCAGTCAGGAGTCCGTTCCGGCTGCATTCGCCGTGCTGGAAGTCGCCGGCGATGATCCCTGGCAAGCGGCGGTCATCAGTGCCAATCTCGGTGGCGACACCGATACGATCGGCGCCATCGCGACCGGCATGGCCGGCGCCTGCACCGGCTTTTCCCGACTGCCTCAGAACCGCATTGCAGACCTCAAGGGCATCGACATTGCGGCGGTTGGCGCGCTCACCGCCGACCTTGTTGCGGCCCGTATATCCAAGCGCCGTGCCGACAGGACGGGTCCCGGCAAGGATGCGGCGATATGAGTGGGCGTGTCGTCCATGTCGGCAGCGCGGTGGTCGACTATGTCTACCGCATCGACGCCTTGCCGGCGCCGGGTACGGAGAAGACGGCGTCGAGCTATACGCAAGTCGCCGGCGGCGGCTTCAACATGATGGTCGCGGCCAGCCGCACCGGCATGAAGGTGGTGTTCGGCGGCCAGCTCGGCAGCGGACCCAACGGCGACTTCCTGCGCGCGGCCTTAGCCAGCGAGGGGATCGAGACACTGACGACGCCATCGCCCATCATGGACAGCGGCAATTGCGTCGCCATGATCAGCAGCGATGCCGAGCGCACCTTCGTCTCGTGGCCTGGTGCGGAGAGCTTGCTCAGCCTTGACATGATGGCGCCCGTCTCGGTCGCCCCGGGGGATTGGGTGTTCACCTCCGGCTATACGCTTAGCTATCCGGGAAGCCGAGACGCGCTTGTCGACTGGATCGAGGCACTTCCGGCCGACACACCGCTTGTCCTCGACCCGACACCTGTCGTCGTCGACATTCCCCGCCCTATCCTGCCTCGGATACTCGCCCGCACCACCTGGTTGAGCTGCAACAGGATGGAAGCGGCCGCGATTGCCGGTCCGGGCGACGTCGAGACACTCGCGTCACGGCTTCTTAGCGACCACTCCCCGAAGGCCGTCGGCGTCGTTATTCGCGCCGGAGCGAAAGGCTGCCACATACGGCTGGCCGATGGCTCGGCGCAAACGAGTGCCGGCTTCGAGGTCGACGCCATCGACACCAATGGCGCCGGCGACACCCATATCGGCGCTTTCGTCAGTGCGCTGGCGCGCGGCGCGCCGCCTTTTGAAGCAGCGCGCTACGCCAATGCGGCGGCGGCCATTTCCGTCACCCGCCACGGTGGTTCATCAGCGCCGACCGACCACGAGATCCAGACATTCCTAAGCCATGCCGGCGGTCCGCCGATCGGCCTCCATGGCCGGAAGCAAGAGGCCAAACGCCCGACAGCCTGACAAAGCCCGGGAAGCGGGCAAACACAGAGAGGAACGAACATGCGCATGCCCGACTTGACTGCCCTGCTGACGGCGACCGCCGTCTTCACCTCCGCACTCGCATTTGCCGCCAAGGCCGACGAGGTGCACGTACTCAACTGGAAGGGCTACGGCGCCGACGAGCCGTGGGCCATCGAAGCCTTTGAGAAGGCGACCGGCAGCAAGGTCGTCAACGATTTTTTCAATTCCGAACAGGAGATGCTGACCAAGCTCAGGACCAATCCCGGCCTTTACGATGTCGTCATGATCAACGCCGCCTTCAACGACCAGGCGATGGCGGAAAAGCTGATCCAGCCGATCGACACGTCCAAGCTGCCGAACTTTCCCGACATCAGCAAGGACAAGGCCGGATCGCCGATGCTCGTCCATGACGGCAAGGTCTATGGCGTGCCGTGGGTCTGGGGCCTGACGGCGCTCGCCATCAATGAAAAATCCTTCGACAAGCCGCCGACGAGCATCGCCGAAATGTGGGATCCCGCTCACAAGGGCCGCGTCACCATCCGTGATGATGCCGTCGAGGCGGTTCAGTTCGGCGCCATTGCCACCGGCCAGAACATCAACGACATCAAGGATATCGAGGCGGTCAAGGCGAAGCTCACCTCGCTGATGCCGCAGATCAAGACGTTCTGGAGCTCGGAAAACGACTGGAACCAGATGGCTGCCTCTAACCAGATCGACATCGGCACCTATTGGAGCGGCTCGGCCGACCGCGCCAAGACCCATTTCAAGCTGCCGGTCTCGCTCGTGATCCCGCAGGAGGGCGCTGTCGCCTGGCTCGACGCCTTCTCCATTCCGGTCGGTTCCAAGAATGTCGCCGGCGCCGAGGCCTTCATCAACTACATGATCGACCCGAAGTTCTATGTCGAATGGGTCACCAAGGTCGGAGCCCCGGTATCCGCCAACACCAAGGCTGTAGAAGCACTTCCCGGCGATGCGTTCAACCGCAAGGTGATGGGTGACCCGGCAGTCGCCAAGCGCATTCAGTTCCAGGCGCCGATCACAGACGCCCAGCGCGAAACCTATCTGTCGCTCTGGCAGCAGCTCAAGGTCGACGTGAAGTAACAGCAGAAGCCGGGATCAGCCGACCATCCATGTCGGCTGATGCTTCCCATCCTGGGAGGAGGATGTCATGGCAGCACAGGTTGCGGCCGCGTCGCGCAGCGGATTGAGATCGGCCTTGCCGCTGCTGGCGCCTGCCTATCTCTGGCTGACGGTTGCGATCTTCCTGCCGCTCTCAGCCATGGTCTTCTTCTCCTTCATGACCGACCTGCCGCTGTCGGGAAAGCCGTGGGCGTTCACGCTCGAAAACTATGCCGCCTTTTTTTCACAAAGCCTTTATCTGACATTGCTTTTGGCCTCGCTGCGCCTCGGCCTCGAGGTGACGCTGTGGTGCATCGTCATCGGTTATCCCGCCGCTTATGTGCTGGCTAAGGTGCTGAAAGGCCGCAGCCGAGAGGCGATTTTCCTGCTCGTCATCCTGCCGTTCTGGTCGAACGGGCTGGTGCGCATCTTCTCCTGGGCGATGGTGCTGCGTGAAGGCGGCATCCTCGACACTGCGCTCAACGCCGTCCTGCCGTTCAAGATCAACATTGATCTTATCTATTCCTATCCGGCCGTCATCATCGGGCTGGTGCACTCCTACGTGCCTTACATGGTGCTGACGTGCTACTTGACCCTGCAGGCCATCGATGACTCGCTGATCGAGGCCGGGCGCTCGCTCGGCGCCTCGCGGCTGCAGGTGCTGAATCGAGTCATCATTCCGCTGTCGATGCCGGGGCTGGTGGCGGGCGCAGCGCTCGTCTTCGTCCCGGTTGTTGGTTCGTTCATGGAACCGCGCATCCTCGGCGGCCGTACCGGCACCTTTTACGGCACTGTCATCGAGGACCAGTTCGTCGCCGTGTTCAACTGGCCGCTGGGTGCTGCGCTCTCCTTTATCCTGTTGGCCGTCGTGCTGGTCATCCTGGCGGTTGCCTCGCCGGTGCTGCGGAGGGCTACGTGATGGCGACGACACGTGTTCTCGAATGGCTCGGCCGCCTCTACATCTGGCTATTGCTCGCCTTCCTCTATGTGCCCATCATCATCATGGCGCTAATGTCTTTCAACGTTTCGCCCTTCTACCAGCTGCCGTTCGAATGGACGACGGAATGGTATGTCTCGCTGTGGCAGAACGACCAGCTTATCTCAGCCACCTGGAACAGTGTCGAAATCGCAGTCATCACTACCATCATCTGCGTCGTGCTTGGCTCGGCGGCGTCACTTGCGCTCTACCGCTATGAGTTTCGCGGCAAGAAATTCCTGCAGGCGCTGCTGTTTCCGCCAATCGCCATTCCGTGGCTGATAACCGGCACGGCGATGTTGATCTTCTTCTTCGGCGTCGGCATTGGGCGCGGCCTGTTCGCTATCCTGCTTGGCCACGTCGCGCTTGCACTTCCCTACGTCATTGTCGTCGTGTCGGCCCGACTGCAGACCTTCGCGCACGAGCTGGAAGAGGCGGCGCGCTCGCTCGGCGCCAATCAATGGCAGTTGACGAACCGCGTCACGCTGCCCTGGATCATGCCGGGCGTCATTGCCGGCGGGCTGTTCGCCTTCGCCGTGTCCTTCGACCAGTTCGTCGTATCCTACTTCTTGTCGACGCCCGGCCAGACGACGCTGCCGGTCGAAATCTACGCCGCGATCCGCAAGGGATTCACCCCCGAGATCAATGCGGTCTCGACGATCATCATTGTCGTGTCGATGGCACTGATGCTGCTGACGGCGCGCTTCTTCAAATTCGGCGGAGAGAAGTAATGGCTGGCGTCCAAGTAGCGAACGTGTCGCGCGCTTTCGGTGCCCACAAGGCGCTGGACGATGTGTCTATCGATTTCGCCGATGGCGGCTTCTATGCCCTGCTCGGGCCGTCAGGCAGCGGCAAGACCACGCTGCTGCGACAAATCGCGGGCTTCGACTTTCCCGATTCCGGTCGCATCACCATAGGTGGTGAGAGCGTCGAACGGGTGCCGGTCGAAAAACGGCGCATCGGCATGGTGTTCCAGAACTACGCCCTGTTTCCCAATATGAGCGTCTCCGACAATATCGCCTTCGGCTTGTCGGTGCGCGGCGAGCAAAAGGCGGTGATTGCCAGCGAGGTGCAGCGAGCACTCGACCTCGTGCAGCTCAGCAGGCTCGGCGGCCGACGGCCGCACCAGCTGTCCGGCGGCCAGCGCCAACGGGTGGCGCTCGCTCGCGCGATCGTCATCCGGCCGCGCGTGTTGTTGCTCGACGAGCCGCTCGGGGCGTTGGACAAGGCGCTGCGGGTCGACATGCAGATCGAGCTCAAGCGCATCCAGCGCGAGATCGGCATCACCACCATCTTCGTCACCCACGATCAGGAAGAAGCGCTGACGATGAGCGACCGTATCGGCATTCTGCGCGATGGCAAGCTGGTGCAGGAAGGCCCGCCCGAGGAGATCTACGATCGGCCGACGAGTGAGTTTGCCGCTACCTTCCTGGGCGACGCCAACATCCTTCGCGGCGACAGCACGGGCAACGGCATCCGGCTGCCGGACGGCACAGCGATTGCCGTCGGCTCCGGTACCAAGCTTGCCGCTGGGGCCAAGGCAAGCTGCGCCGTGCGGCCCGAACGCATCCGCATCTTCACCGATGCCGAGGCTCCGGATACGGCCAACGGGAATCTGCTGCGAGGCCAGGTATCGAAGCGCATCTTCGCCGGAAATAGCAGCACCTACTTTGTCGAGCGTGCTGGCCAGACGCTCAAGGTGATTGTGCAGAACACCGGCGCTGTCAGGCTGGCGGAAGGTCAGGATGTCGTGCTGCGTTGGTCGCCGGAAAGCACCGTCTTGATCGTCGCGGGGTAGCAGGCCAGAGATACACCACTGACCGACTCAGATGGGGCTTTTGTGATGGCAAAAGATTGCGACCTCCTGGTTGAGGTCCGCGCCAGAAACGCCGATACGTCCCCCCTACGAGACCATCGCAATTTTTTGGTGGTCTTGCGGCCCGGAGCAACCGATCCCGGCAATGGGATGGACAACGACATGGTTGGCATCGCCAAGGTCTTGCCGATTGATAGTTTCACTCAGAAGCGGTGCGCCGGGCTTGCGGCTAGTGCGCCGTTTGCTGCTGTTTTGAGATTTGGCCAGGTGCGATTCATTGGCCTCGAAGACAAGCCTCCGTCAAGCCAGGCATCACGATCTTTGCCTCTAATCCTCCCACATTCAATGTCGCTTTCGGGACCCGGCAAACCGATCCAAGGCACGGCTGCGAGCACGCGCCCTGGGGAGCCGGAGTAGACCTTTGAGCGGGGTGCGGATGGCAGCTTTGAACGTGCGATCCCATCGTCCCGAACGATGTAGATTTACCAGCAAGTCGTTATTGTTCCTGGGCTCCTTCGCCACGTTCGCTCACGACTGGTCGCGTTTCCTTTCGCCGTTTCTGTGGGAAACCTGTGGGATGAGCACACCGCGTTTGTGCCTTGTGATTTGAGTTATACTCGGAACGGTTTGCGGCGACTTGGAGAAAACTGGCTTCTTCGTGATCTTCTCGGCCGCGTCTGCCAAGAAATTAGGATGATGATGGCCGTAAGTTTCGATCAGGACATCCACTGTAATGCCAAGAAAGCCCGCAGCCTGCCACATATCGGTGCCGGCCTGCATCATCCAAGTCGCCGCGGTGTGGCGGAACACGTGCGGAGTAACGTCGGGCCCTAGGCCGGCGATTTCGCGCGCCGTCTTGAAGCTCTTGTCTATCGACTGCACCGGCTTTCCATTCCATTCCACGACAAAATCCTGCGATATCTTGCGACCGATGTTCGCACTTTTGCCGCCCGATTTGGTCTCGATGTGAAGATCAGTGCGCGCCCAGCGCCGGAGGTGCGCCAGCAGCCGCTCGGGCAACGGTACAGGGGGTTGGCGCTTCTTGGTCTTCCTTGTGCCGGTGGCACCGCGATAGAAGATACCGCGGTCTAGGTCCACATGACCGCGCCCTTTCGTTGGGCGCATGGCGGCACCGCAGATTGCGGCCGAGCGCGTTCCTGTATAAAGTGCGACGAGGATGAAGCGCGCGAGATGTCGCCCAGTGCGCCGGCCGCTCTCTTGGCCCTTCCATGTCTGCTTCATACGCCAAGCTGCCCAGATCAGTGCGGCCGCCTCACTGCGGGTCAACCAGCGTTCGCGGGCGGCGGCCTTGTCTGGCAGGGTGATGACCGGTGCGGCGGTTGTATAACCCTCCTTGCGGTAGTAGTTGATGGCGGCACGAAGATCCTCGAGTTGGCGGCGCGCCGCGGCTTCGGTGGGGCGCGACGCAATGTACTCGCGGCAGAGTTTGCCATTGATGGCGGCGAGAGTTTTTTCCCCGAAGTAATCAAGGACCTTGTCCAGCCGAGCCGCCGTCTCTTCTGGTGTCGCGTGCTTCGGTGCAACCTCTTTAAGGTAGAGGTTGACCACATCGGCAATTAAGACGTCCTCGGCTCCCCGCGCTCGGTGGTATTTGCTTCCGATGTAGGCGGCGAGCGCCTTTTCAGCTTCAGTTCCTGGACGGCCTTTTTCGCCGCCGCCAGCGCTGATGAAGCTGGATCCATCGCGGATAAACCATCCAGCTTTGTTTCGGCGCGTTCCATCTTTTTTCCAGCTTTCGTCACGCCATACCAGGCGTGGCCCTTTCGACGTCCGCGGCATAGTTCCCTCATCCTCGCGATTGCCATCAAGCTCACGTATTCCTTTCCGGCGATTAGCTCCGTTTCAAGTCGACCGGCGTCACGTTCCTTGCGTAGGCCTGCTGCGCTCATCGAGCCGTCGGGAAAGGCAATTCGCGCAGCGATTTCGACGCGCAGTGGTGTGGTCTCGTCGAATTGGTCGGGGATTTTCATAAGAAGTCCTCAGCAGTTCTTAGGTCCGAGCTGTTCGCCGACCTCGTTGAGCACTCCGTCCTGTCTCGCCGTTCTGGACATGGTCCTGCCGGAGAACTCTTCTCCAAAAAACCGGCTGCGAAAACCGCCCGCCGGAGGTGCTGCGGCGAAGAGGCGCCTTCGACCTGTCAATCGGAGTGGTTGCGCAACAAGTCTATGGCTGGCCTCTGCTTCCAGTCCGGCCAGACACACTCCTAAAGGGATCCGACCGTCGTTTCAGTATCAATACTGCCGGCAGGGCCTATTGCGTCGCAACGCCCGCGCGCGCCGCGCCGCCTTCAGGCGAGCAGGGCAGCGGAGTATCTCCTTCGCTTCTTGGCTGGCAGCGTCATTGCTGGCGACGATTAGCGGCAGGCCGCCCGTGATGACCAACCACGTCCAAATCGATTTCCCGTCGCAAAAAGCGCTCTGTTCGCTCTCGAACTCAGCCGCATGCCCTCGGTGTCGCACGCCACAGCGCCGAAGGCGTGATGAAGAACGCAGATGCTTCCAATGGGGCGACCGGCCCCGCTCGTCGTTCATCGCCGCGCTGTGGTCCTTAATCGCTACTGCTGCACGTTTGTATGTTGCAGCCGCGTTTGTAAACAGGAACGCCGTCACTGAGTTGCTACCCCGCGACAACCTCGGTTGGCTGCCAAGCACAAGAGGACGAGGAGTGCCGGGATCTCCATGACGAGTTTGAAGGTCGAGAGAGAGGCTCTCGACTGCCCGTCTCGGAGTACATCCCGATGGCGACTACCCCTCAGAAAATTACCCTTCTGTCCTCGCGAGACATTGCCTTCAAGAACGTGGAGTTCTCCATGTCCCAGGTCCGCGTCAAGGCTGACATCTGGATCGAGGACCTACCTGACCTCGTAGCTGAAGTGACGACCCACTCGCACCTCATCGTGCGCAAGACGACCAGTGGTTGCATCGAGCGCCTTGCCGTCGAGATTCGCGCAGGGTCGGCCAGTCCCACTGAGCCACAGGCGCCCGAACCCGCAATTCTGGGCAAGCTGCTGGAGCGCTATCAGCGCATCGACACGCGGGAGGATGCATGATGCCCCGACACGATGCGTCCGAACTGGCCCACCGCCTGGGCCGACAGGCCGAAGCGGTTTGTCGCCACTATCTTTCGAGCGGACATCGCGAGGGACGCTACTGGCTTGTTGGCGATGTCCGAAACACGCCGGGTCGCTCGATGTTCGTGCGGCTCGTCGGCTCGCAGAGCGGAAAGCGCGCAGCCGGCAAATGGACTGACGCGGCGACCGGGGAGTATGGCGATCTTCTCGATATCATCCGCGAAAGCCGCGGCTTGAGCGACTTCAGGGACGTTGCCCATGAGGCAATAACGTTTCTCGGCCTACCCCATCCCGAACCAGAGCAGACATCAATCCGGTCGAAGTTGCTGGCCGCGCCGTCGGAAATGTCGGAGAAAGCGCGTCGGCTATTTGCGATGTCGCAGCCGATTGCGGGTACGGTCGTAGAGGCGTATCTGCACAACCGCAGTATTGCCGCTTTGCACGGGACCGGAAGTCTGCGTTTTCACCCGCGCTGCTACTACCGGCCCGACGAACAAGCGCCGACTGAGACCTGGCCGGCGATGATCGCTTCCGTCACCGATCTCGACGGCCATTTGACTGGCGTACATCGCACATGGCTTGATCCTTCCGGCAGGGGCAAGGCACCGGTCGGTACGCCGAGGCGCGCGATGGGCGATCTTCTCGGTCACGCGGTTCGCTTTGGCCCGCCGGGCGACGTCATGGCGGGCGGCGAAGGCATCGAGACCGTCTTGTCGCTTCGGTGCATCCTGCCCGATATGGCCATGGCAGCGGCACTCTCGGCCGCCCATCTTGCTGCCATGCTGTTCCCCCCCACACTGAGACGGCTCTACATCGTGCGCGACGCCGATCCAGCCGGTAACGGCGTGCGTGACATCTTGATCGAAAGAGCGAATGCTGCCGGGATCGAGCCGGTCGTGCTCTCGCCGGCACTTGGGGACCTCAACGAAGATCTCTGTACGCTAGGCGTGGATGCCGTTCGAGCAGCAGTCCGTGTTCAGCTCGCCCCCCAGGACATCGCCCGTTTCATGGCAGTGGCGGGATAACTCGGAACGAACAGCCTGTCCGCTGTCGCTTGCATCACTTGGATGCTCCTGAAGTCGAAGAGAACCGCGCCTGCGGGCCTTCCAGAGGGCGATCGGCCAGCAAACGACCCGGACCCGCAATGTCTCCGGCCGACTATTTTCCGGCGCGCTCCCCAAGGGAGCGCTTTCCATCGCGAAGCAAAATAGCCGGCCTTCACCCTCCTCCGCTGACACTCCGGCCCTTCGCTTCGCTGCGGGTGCAGGTCCGTCCCGTCCGCCGGCTTCCGTCGCCATGAAGGCCGCGAGGGTCGCGGTCCAACCGGCGGAGCATCCAATGAGCGAGCATGACGACTACGAACCACAGCACTCGTCTTCACCCATCGACCACGTCCTCACCGAACTCCAGCTCTATGGCTACCGTCCCTTCGTGGATGAGCCTGATCCTCGACCGCTTCCAGAGGGCCACTGCGTCGCCGGCGCGATGGCCGACATCTTCGACGCCCTCATCGTGGCACTGCAAGACACTCGCCTCGAGCCCGATCTCGACGATCTTCTGTCGTCGACCGTCAACATCTTTCACCGCGCCGCAGATCGGATCGAGCGCGAACTCGATCACAACGAGCAGGCGCAACGCCGCAGCCAGCGTGAGCAGGACGGCAGCGAAGTGAAATCGGTCGAGCTGGAACGCCTGACGGCCGAAGGGCAGACGCTGATCGAACGCCAAAGCGCCTTCGAACTGATGCGTGATCAGGCCGCGGAGCACTACGAGCGCCACACCGGATCGAGTTGGCGACCGCGCAGCGGATCGATGGTCAACCATCGCAACATGACCTCTGCGCTCATCGACAGCCGCGATTTTCTCAGCGCCAAGAAACGCGCCTCGCAGGAAGTCCTTCTGCCACCTGGCCCGAAAATCGCCTTCACCGCTGGGCTCGACTTCAATGACCACCAGCTGATCTGGGCCAAACTCGACCAGGTCCACGCCAGGCATCCCGACATGGTATTGATGCACGGGAAATCGCCGAAGGGTGGCGAAAAGATCGCCTCCTGTTGGGCAGACCATCGCAAGGTACCCCAAATCGGCTTTGCCCCTGATTGGACAAAGCATGCCAAAGCCGCCCCGTTCAAGCGCAATGACGCAATGCTGGAGGCGCTGCCGATAGGCGTCATCGTCTTTCCCGGGACCGGAATTCAGGACAATCTTGCAGACAAGGCAAAGAAGCTCGGCATCCCAGTCCTCGACTTCCGCCCCAAGGGAGGCGGCGCGTAAGCGCTGCCCGCCCTACCCTTTTTTCGATTGTACGATACGGCCGCGGTCGGGCAGCGTGTACTGTATTTGCAGTTCGCTGGAGTGCTTGGCCCGGGATGCCGGATCTCCGCCCGGCGCCGCCCGTCTTTTGCGATACTCAGTCCGCGCCCTAGCAAAGGCGCGCGACGCCGTCACGCTTGCCGTCAACGTTTCAGCTGCGTCGCAGCTGGCATCACAGCTGCGAATAACGACGCCCGTTCAACCGAACAGGGGCTGGATCTGGGCGAATTCACCGAACAACCGGCGCGGGCAGGATGTTTTTTTCTGACCGGCCGTCGCATTGTTAACGTTGTCGCTGGCACGGCATCGCGCGACGCACAGTTCGAATCCACGACGGCGTGCCGTCTCGTTCCAAAGATAGCGGATATCCGGTGATGCACGTCAGCCGTGACTTGAACCATCACGTGCGTGCCTTAAGCGCGGTGCCGACAACAGCTTGCGACTTCGCGATGCCTGTACAGAGGAGCATCGAGGCCGGTGATCGTCGTAGCCGGGATTTCGCCAGCGACGGTATCGCCAGGTTCTCCGTTGATGTCTCTATCTGGTGGGCCGCTCCAAACGGCCTCTTTAATGGGCTGATCTGGCCGAAGGTCGGCTGCGCCTCGATCGCCTAAGCCGCAATGGCGCCGATCGACTTTCTTCCCCTGCCGGCTGCGCCGTCATTCCTCGCCAAACAACAAAGTCGCTTGGCTGCCATCCTCCGCTGGCGCTGCGGTCGCAAGCGATGCGGCGTCGATCGCCTCCGGCCCGCGGATCGCCATCGAGGCCGCAATGGTGCGGGCTCGAAACAGAGTTCAAGGAGAAAACTCATGGCGATAATCGGAACCTTCAAGAGGACCGGCAACAACGAGTTCACCGGCGAAATCGTCACCCTCTCGCTCCAGACCAAGAACGTCCGCGTCGTGCCCGAGACCAACCGCTCTGGCGACAGCGCCCCCAGCCACCGTGTCTTCGTCGGGCGGGTCGAGATCGGCGCCGCATGGTCCAAGCGCTCCAATGACGGCCGCGACTATCTCGGCGTGAAGCTGGACGATCCGAGCTTCACTGCTCCGATCTACGCGAACCTCTTCAACGATGAGGAAGGCGAAGGCTACAGCCTCATCTGGTCGCGCCCCAACGGCCGCCGCAACGCGGAGTAAGGCCCCGACCAAGGCTTCGCCCGGACGAACAGGGCGGGGCCGTCCTCCTTTTCACGACAAGGTGAGCGCAGTTGCTGCGCAACGAGCTCCGTCGGACTTGGGGCGACTACCTGTCGTGTTCGCGACTGGAGACTTCATTCCTGCATGTTGCCTCGCCGATCATCGAAAATTGGCGGTGTTTCCCGCGTCAACTCACGGTGCCGATTTTCTGATCAACTCGCATGGGTCCACATTCAGCGCAGTTGCGATCCTCCCAAGAACACTGATGCTGGCCGAGACCCGAGCGCGCTCGATCGATCCGACGTAACGCATGCTCAGTCCAGAGCGGGCGGCCAGTTCCTCCTGCGTCACGTTCTGGTCATGGCGCAGACGACGCATGTTGGCCGCCATGATCTCCTTGAGATTCATGACGGATTAGGGACCAGAAAGGGAACTATCGTTCTAGGAATGATCGTTCCTATTCGCTATGATTGGTGCTCGATCTAAAGGACGGCTCCTTCGAGATCGCGATCGAAATATGAACGGTCAAATACAATGCTTAAACCGCTGCTCGATCCTGATGTCGCCGACATTGCGCCGGATGCCCCGGTCCTGACCGGCTATGACGAGGAGCGTCTGCTCACCTACATTCGCCTGCTTGACGCGGCAGCGGAAGATGCCGATTGGCGAGAGGTGGCCAGGATCGTCTTGCATATAGACCCGGAGCAGGAGCCGGAACGAGCGTTCCGGTCCTGGGAGACCCATCTTGCCCGCGCGCGATGGATGACGACCAGCGGCTACCGATATCTTCTCGCTGGCGGCGCTCCGCACTGACGCGGCCGGCGCTCCATTTTGCTGAATCGGCATAATGGTTTGCCGACTCTCAAACTATCCAACTTCCTTATGCCCCTGAATGTTGACGCCGACGCCTCACATCCGGGTACGCGGAGAGGACAGGAACAGTGCAAGGCGATTGGACCGATCCGGCGGCGTATTCACACATGTGCAGCTACCAGGCTACGGAGTTCGCTGCCGAGTATCTGATCCGGAATGACGAATTCGTGGCAGAGTGCAGCCAGCTTGCATCGCAATTCGCTGGTTCTGGTCAGCCCGATCTCGCCGCCCGTTGGGGCGCGCGATTTCAAAACTGCCGGTGCCGGACTTCCGAAAGCTGACAATATCATCTGGACAGAACAGGCCTCGCCGCGCGTGCTCCGGGTCATGCGGGTATCTGCATCCCATCAAACAGTTCGACCTTCCAGCCTTGCCGGAGCCAGCGTTTGGCCGCAGGACGAAGGCCTTCACATTATTTGGTCTACCTTAATTGGGAAAAGTCATCTCGTCGCTGACGACCGCGCCGGTGAATTCAACGCTATCCTTCTGCCGCTCGACGCTGCATTCGAGACGCGGCTCGATGCAGCGCGCCGGTTCTGGCGCGCACTGAACGGCCGGGCAGCCAGTCCATCTTACGGCGCGCTGCCGCAACAGACCAAGACCAGGCATATCCTCAATTTACGCGCACATGATGGTCACCGCACGGGTGCAACCTATCGTCAGCTCGCGGAGGTGCTGTTTTCGCAGGAGCCGATTGTGCCGCGAGATTGGCGTGATCATCATCTCCGCCACAAGGTCCGAGCTATCTTACGCCGTGCAGCTTTTTTAGTCGCCGGCGGCTATCGCGATCTTCTCTTCTACCCCCACAACCGTAGCGAAAAGTCCGGCCGCCGAAGTCCTTCTTCGGGGTAGCAAAAACGCGCCCCCCAATCTTTGCCCTCCCTCGCCTTTCCTGATTTCGATCATGGTCCACTTCGCGCGTCCCGGCAGGCCAGGACGACAGCAGAACCGAATGGAGATCGAGCGATGTCGAAGGGTCCCGCGGACGCGCCCCAAAAGTATTTGCGCACGAAGGAGGCAGCACCCATCGTCGGGCTCTGCGCCCGCACACTCGAAAAGCACCGGACCTACGGCACCGGCCCAAAATACCGAAAGGTCGGCGGGCGCGTTCTCTACGACATCAACGACCTGCACGCCTGGATAGAGCTGGGGGCACGCACCTCCACCAGCGATGTCAACGCGACCTATGTTCCGCCGGCAAAACCCCATGCAGCCCGCGCGCCCGCCTATGTCGGCAGACGCGACCGCAGCTCCTGATCTGTGGCGCACCGAAAATGCAGTATCGCGAGACCGTTCAGCAGCAATTTGCGCTGCCTCATGTCCCCTCATCCGGCTTCCCTCCACGCGGCACGGAGGACGTCGTGGCGCGGCAGCTCGTCTTATTGGTGAAATCCCGCCGCCTGACACCGATCCACTCTCATGCGCGCGACCTGCGTTGAGGCGGCAAGTGTGCACGGCATGGCAACGATTTGGAATCGCTGCCATCCTGGTCTGGGCTGTGTCGCAAAACATCCACGCGCAAGCCAGGAGATTGCAACCGCGCCGCCTGGTAGCGGCGAAACAGCAGCAAACCCTGACCTTCATGTCGCCGCGTAAACGGCGGCACGTCCACAGCCGGATAGCCGCACGCGAGCAGCCGAGTCCATACACGGGCAAGCGTCTTAAAGCTTGCCTGCTGCGCCCCGGGATCGAGTCATGAGCAAGCGCACAAAGATCATCGCCACCATGGTTGGCGGCGCAGTGCTCGCCGCGGCGCCGGCATGGATTAGCCATCCGCCGATATCCATCTGGAACGCATCGGGGAGCATCCCCGTCGGGCTCTATCGCGTCCAGCCGGCCGACAAAATCGGTATTGCCAATATCGCCGTCATCATGCCGCCCGAGCCCTTGGCGGCCTTCATGGCAAGACGCGGGTATCTGCCGAAAAATGTGCCGCTCCTGAAGCGTATTTTGGCACTCGGGGGCGCAACCGTCTGTCGCCAAGGCACAACCATCATCGTCAACGGCAAGACGTATGGACATGCGCGCGAGCGTGACAGTCGCGGTCGACCCCTGCCCATCTGGCAGGGCTGCCGCGACATTGCAGAGGCCGACGTCTTCCTTATGAACCTGGGTGCAGCCGACAGTTTTGACAGCCGCTATTTCGGCCCGCTCCCGCTCTCATCGATAGTTGGCCGCGCGGTTCCCGTCTGGACCACGGAGCGCACCACTCCGGTGCTGGATATCACCAACGATCCCCTCGCTAGCGAGCCGTGACGGCTTGGCTCGACGCGCACTAACACTCAGAAAGGAGCACTGCAATGACCCAGATCGGAACCTTCACGCGCAACGATGACGGCTTCTTCGGCAATCTCTCCACGCTAACAATCGAGGCGAAGATTGCCATCCTGCCTGCCGAGAAATCCAAAACCGAAAACGCGCCCGACCATCTGATCTATTGCGAAGGGATGGCGGTCGGTGCGGCTTGGGACCGCGCTGGAGACAAGGCTGGGGATTACCTCTCCGTCTCAATTGACGACCCGTCCTTTACGCAGCCGATCCGCGCCAAGCTGTTCCGGTCCGATGCAGAGAACAACGTCTGGAGCCTGCACTGGAACCGATCATCGAAGCGCGACGGGCGAGGCTGAACAGATGCTTCTGGAGCCCTTCGACGAATCTTTCTCGCCAACCCTTTTGATCCATTGCGCGCCGGTCAAACCCTTCGATCTGACCGCCCGCGAGGCAGCCCAGAGGGGGCCGGACACTTGCTTGTGGCTGCGGACGCCGATTTCATCACAGTTTTGGCAAAGCCGGTTCGATTGGCAAGCCCCTGCCCTTAACGGAAGCGAACACCGTCGCAGGCTGGCAGCGCATCGGTTCTGCGGTCTGCGGGATGCAGCCCACAGAGGCATGACGACGTTTGCCGCATGTGTCATGCTCGGCTTCGTGGCGCCCGAAACTGGTGCAGCGGCTTCCTCTGCTGGTGAACGGCCGGCGCACTCCGAGTCGACGATCTTGTCGGCTGGCCCGTGGTCGCAGCATATCCGGGAAGCGTCAAAACGCTTCGCCATTCCAGAGCGGTTGCTGCGCGGCGTCATGCATGTTGAGAGCGTCGGCGATGTTCGTGCGCTTTCAAGCAAGGGCGCAATGGGCTTGATGCAGATCATGCCGGCGACGTGGGAAGAACTGCGCATCAAATACCGTCTCGGTGACGATCCCTATCAACCGCGTGACAACATTCTTGCAGGTGCAGCATATCTTCGCGAAATGCTCGACAGCTTCGGGCGCAGCGGCTTTCTTGCCGCTTACAATGCCGGTCCTGGTCGGTACACGGAACATCTCTTAACCGGCCGTCCGCTGCCACGCGAGACGGTCGACTACGTCAGGAAACTCGCGCCGCTGCTCGATGGTGCAGTTCTCAGTCCGCGGCGCGCGCGGCAAGGAAGGGGCAGAGCCAGCTCTCTCCGTCCAACGATCTTTGCGCATCCCCATGACATTCGGAACGCCACTGCATCGGATGGCAATGGTTATGGCGAGACGATCTTTGCGGCGATTCATTCGTCCGCAATGCGGTCGCCAATGGGCAATCCTTGTTGCGGACCTGACCGCGATCGAGCCACGGCCGGGTGAAACCGATTTCCAATCGAACCACGCTGTTTCCGGCCTATTCGCTCAACCCTCTTTAGCCATATCGCGATGATCGCCACGTTCCTCCTCAATTGCATTCCGGCCTGTTCCGTCGCGGAAATTGCGGCGGAAGGGTTGGCTGTGGATGAGAACAGAGAGATTGGCAGGATAAAGGGCCGCGAGGTGCGGCTCGGTTCGGCCGATTGTTTTCCTTACGATTTTCGTCTCATTTCGCAATGTGCTGGCACAATCAGCGATGTGCGCTATTCCCAATTTTTCAGTCTTTCAATGGAAACCGCACCTCGTGGCCGTCTAGCATGAAGCGTGACGATAGCTTTCGCGTCCGCCCCGGTCGCATCCGCTCCCGCGCCGGCCAGCGCGCACGACCCTTCATCTTCCAGGCTCTTGCGGCCACACAGCGCGCCGGCGGGCACCTTACACGCGAGGGTCGGATCACCTCCCCGCGAGCTTCAACGTTTGGCCGCGGCCGGTCAGCGAGCATCCGCGCCAGTCGCCTCATCTCTGACAGCTCACGCGGCGCCGTCGTCAAGACCCGTGTGGTACGGCAGTTCAGAGGGTCTGCGCCACTCGCCACCCATCTCAAATATCTTCGCCGCGAAGGTGTTACACGTGATGGTGAGAAGGCGAGGATGTTCGGTCCCGACACCAAAGATGCAGATCATGACGCCTTCTGCGACCGCTGCAAGGATGATCGGCATCACTTCCGTTTCATCGTTTCGCCGGAGGATGCAATGGAGCTCGGCGACCTCAAGAACTTCGCTTGTGACCTGATGGTCGACATGGAGCGCGACCTCGGCACGAGGCTCGACTGGATAGCCGTCGATCACTGGAACACCGAACATCCGCACGTTCACATCCTCGTTCGCGGCGTTGCCGACGATGGCGAGAGCCTTGTCATCTCGCGCGACTACATCCGCCAGGGCATGCGCGATCGGGCGAGCGACATTCTCACCCAGACGCTTGGGCTCCGCACGGACCTCGACATCCGCCAGGCCATCGAGCACCAGGTCGACACTGAGCGCTGGACGCAGCTCGATCGCCAGCTTGTTCGTGACGCCGACCGTCATGGTATCATTGATCTCGCGCCACACCCTGATCGCCGGCCCGACGAGTTCCTGGGGCTCAAAGTCGGCCGGCTGCGGCAACTGGAAAGCCTGGGCCTCGCGAACGAGATCCGTCCCGGCCAGTGGATGGTGGTCGAAGAGGCCGAGGCCACTTTGCGCGCCCTCGGTGAACGCGGCGACATCATCAAGCGCATGCACCGCAGCCTCACTGTGCATGGGCTAGAAAAAGGGACGGCCGACTATGTGCTGGCCGCCGAAAAGATTGATGCGCCCGTGATCGGCCGACTGCTCGAACGCGGCCTTGATGACGAACGGCGCGGCGCGGCCTATGCCATCGTCGATGGCATTGATGGACGCACGCACCACATTCGCTTCCATGACCCTGATGCGGCCGGAGACTCCGACCCGGGCTCGGTCGTGGAGTTGTGCCGCGATGCGAGTGCAAATGGCGGTGGCCGGGTCACGCTCGCGGTCCGCTCCGACCTCTCAATCGAACAGCAGGTCCATGCTTCCGGCGCGACTTGGCTCGATCGCCAACTCGTTGCACGCGAGCCTGCCGAATTCGGTGACGGCGGCTTTGGCAGGGACGTAAGACAGGCACTGCAAGATCGGGTCGACCACCTTGTCAGCCGCGATCTGGCCAGGCGCGAGGGACAGCGCGTCATTCTTGTGCGCAATCTGATCGATACTCTACACGATCATGAGGTGGAATCGCTCGGTGCCCGCCTCGCCGCCGAGACGGGCCTCTCATTCACGAAGGCTGCCAACGGCGATCATGTGGCTGGGATTTACCGGCGGCGTTTCTCGCTGGCTTCAGGCCGGCTCGCGATGATCGACAATGGGCTCGAATTCAAGCTCGTGCCCTGGTCGCCGTCGCTCGAAAAGCGATTGGGTAATCAAGTCATCGGGATCGTGTGCTCGGATACGGGGGGCGTGGATTGGAACCTGGGAAAGAAGCGCGGCATCGGGCTATGAAGGTTACAGGCGTATGCTCTATCCTGATGCTGGGAAGCCAGCACGGTCGCACATTCTATTTGTACCCGCGCAGTGAAGCGCCGATTGCCTCGCAAAACAGGGACTTTGCGCATCCTCGATTCAGTCTGGCGCCCGCGATCGCGGCACTGGCGCTGTTTGCCTTCGTCTATCATTGGAACAGCTATCTGTGGCCGCTGACAGTTTTGCAGGGCAATGCAGAGGATTATCCGATCGTCATTAGCCTCAGCCGCCTGCTCAGCTACAACAGAGGCGCCCTCAATACAGGACTGGTCATGGCCGGCGCCACGCTCGCCGTGCTGCCGCCATTGATGCTCTTCGCCTTCCTGCAGCGCTTCTTCGTGGATTCGATCGTCGGCTCGGCGGTCAAGGGATAATGGACCAGCGCGGCGCTCTGTGCTAAGGTGTACACAGATCAACAGGACACCGCTATGGCCGCTAGCACCACTATGACAATTCGCGTCAGTCCCGATGTAAAGGAAAAGCTCGACCGGATCGCAACCGACACCCGGCGTAGCAAGTCGTTCCTCGCAGGTGAAGCCGTCGCAGCGTATGTCGATCGCGAGCTTGAAATCATTGAAGGTATCAAGCGCGGCCTTGCTGATGTCGAAGCTGGGCGCATCGTGTCTCATGATAAGGCCATGGCAGAAATTTATGCCGCGATTGATGCAGGCACGGGCCGCAAGGTGTGACGCGAGCCGTTCAGTGGTCTCGCGGTGCGCTGGACGACATCAAGGAACAGATCGCCTATATCTCGCAGGATAATCCGCGCGCTGCGCGCCTGGTCGCAGACCGGATTCTGGAAGCAGGGGCCGCGCTTGGGGAAATGGCAACCGGGCGACCCGGCCGTGTATCCGGCACCTATGAAAAGCCTTTGAGTCGCCTGCCCTACATCATCGCTTACGCCGTGACCGCCAAGGGCGGCCGGGAAAGCATTTCAATTTTGCGGGTGATCCACGCAGCGCGCGGTTGGCAGGACGAGGAATGGCCGAACTGAGCGAGATCTCGCGACGAAGGGGCTTTAATCGCGAGCGGATTTGCTGCCAACAATTTTGACAGCAAGCTGCCGGGTATTGCTCCCGAGTTTAACCGGAGACCTGGGTGGGAGCATATACGTCGAGCACGTTCTGAGTTTCGTCCGTTCGCAATGAGTTATGGCTGCTAACGATCTGGCAAAAACCACGATTCAGTCCGCGGTCAGCACGACCTTGACACTCTGTGAACGGTCGGCGGCAAGTCGGAAGGCATCGGGGGCGCAAGAAAGCGTGCGCTCCGCTGTCATCAGCTTCAGGACGTCCACCTCCCCCGACACGATGAGATCGACCGCCCGGCCGAACTCCGTGCCGAAGCGGAATGTGCCTTTGAGGTCGATCTCCTTGGCCATCACCGCATTGGCCGGCAGCGGGATCTGGCCACCGGGAAGATTGCCGACCTGGACCACCGTGCCGCCGCGCCGGACACTGGCGATCGCCGCGGCAAGGCCGGCGGCAGTGCCTGAAATCTCGAACGCCACATCAAGCGAACCGCCGGCAGCAAGCGCCTGGAGTTCGGCGTCGCCGCCGGAAAGGTCGATCGTCCTGTCGGCGCCCAAACTGCGGGCGAAGGCGAGCGGCGCGGCGGCGATATCGACGACGGTCAGTTCAGCGCAGCCGGCAAGCCTGGCCGCGAGCATGGTCAAGAGACCGATGGGGCCGGCACCGAACAGGATGACGTTGCGGCCCCTGATGTCGCCCGCCCGCGCGGCGGCGTGCAGGCTCACCGCCAGTGGTTCGGCAAGTGCCGCCGCCTGGTAGGCCACATCAAGTGGAACCTTGAAACATTGCGCGGGCGTGGCGTCGAACAGACTGACGAAGCCGCCCTGCATATGCGGTGTCTTCGATGCCGAGCCCATGAAGTAGATGTTTTCGCAGAGATTGGCCCGCCCCTCCAGGCATCGCGCGCAATGCCCGCACCAGCGCGACGGATTGACCGCGACATGGTCGCCGACGCCCAGGCCGGGCGCGGCGCCGTTGATCTCGACGATTTCGCCCGAGATCTCGTGGCCGAGGACAAGCGGCGAGGTGACGACGAAGTCACCGGTACGGGCATGGCGGAAATAATGCAGGTCGGAGCCGCAGATGCCCCCTGCCCCGAAGCGCACACGCACCATGCCTGGTGCCAGCGGTTCGAGCGGATGCTCCACGACGCGAAGGTCCTGCGGGCCGAACAGCGTCGCGGCAATCACCTGGCCACTCACCGGATCAGTTCCATCTCGGTCGGCAGCCAGAGCGTAATGGCGGGTATGAAGGTGATCAGAAGCAGCGCCACGATCAGCGGCACCAGCCACGGCAGGATCGCCATGGTGGTGCGCTCGACCGAGAGCTTGGCGACGCGCGACAGCACAAAGAGCACCATGCCGAGCGGCGGGTGCAAAAGCCCGATCATCAGATTGAGCGTCATGATCAGCCCGAAATGCACAGGGTTGATGCCGTAGACGGCAGCGACCGGCAGCAGGATCGGCACCAGAATCGTGATCGCGGCGATCGTATCGAGGAAGCAGCCGACCACCAGCATCAGGATGTTGACCAGGATCAGGAAGACCCACTTGTTTTCGGTGAGCGCGAAGATGAAGTTCGAAAACAGCTGTGCTGCCTGGCTGACGGTGAGCAGCCAGGCGAAGATCGATGCGGCGGTAACGATGAACAGCACCGAGGCGGTCGTTTCGATCGTGTCGAAGCTGGCCTTGGCAAGCAAACGCAGCGTCATCGTGCGGTAGCGCACCAGCCCGAGGAAAAGCGACCAGATCACAGCCGCCATCGCCGCTTCGGTCGGCGTGAACCAGCCCATCGTCATGCCACCGATCAGGATGACCGGCGTCATCAGCGCCATGACCGCAGAGAAATCGAAATACCAGTCCGCCACGATCAGCACCAGCAGCGCTATGCCGACCGCGATATTGATCGACAGGCCAAGCTGCACCAGCACATAGCAGCCAATCGGAAAGGCAGCCACCACCAGCACCTCGCCCGCCGCTTCGGCCAGCCGCCGAAGCTCGAAGGATGTGTCGGAGCCCCAGCCGCGCCTGTAGGCGAAGATGGCGACCGTGATCATCATCAGCACGGTCATGACCACGCCGGGCAGGATGCCGGCCATGAACAGCGCGCCAATAGAGACATTGGCCATCATGCCGTAGATGACGAAGGGCAGCGAAGGCGGGAAGATCGGTCCGAGCGTGGCTGAAGCGGCGGTAACCCCGACCGCGGCGTCGATCGGATAGCCGTGGTCCTTCATCGCCTTGATCTCGATGGTGCCAATGCCGGCAGCGTCGGCGAGCGCGGTGCCCGACATGCCGGAAAAGATCACCGATCCGATGATGTTGACCTGCGCCAGGCCGCCTTTCATCCAGCCGACCAGGGCAAGGGCGAAGGAATAGATGCGCCCGGTGACGCCGGCGATGTTCATGAGGTTGCCGGCCAGGATGAAGAACGGAACGGCGAGCAGCGGAAAGCTCTCCACCCCGGCGATCATGCGCTGGGCCGCGATGATATCGGGCGCGACGCCGTAGATGACGAGGTAAAGGATCGACGCGGCCGCCATCGAAACGGCGACCGGCACGCCGATGAGCATCAGGACAAGAAAGCCCCCTACCAGAAGCAGCATCGCTCAGACCCCCGCCGTCTCGAACGCACCAGGACGCTCGAGCACCGAATAGCCGCGCCTGTAATTGCCGATGAAGACCTGGATCGAGCGCAGAAGCATCAGCACGAACCCGGCCAGTACGGCGTAGAAGAACCAGCGCCGCGGCAGGTTGACGGTGACCATGCGCTCATGCGCCACGATCGTGACGTAGCGCCACATCAGCCAAGATCCGTAGGCGAAGAATGCGATGCGGATAACATCGACGGCGAGCGCCAGCCAGCGGCCGACGCGCTCCGGCAGATAGTGGTAAAGCACGTCGACATGGATATGGCGCGAAAGGCGCACGCACATGGCGGCACCCAGAAAAACGACGACGACGAGCGCGTTGATGGCGATCTCCTCGGTCCAGGCAAGGCTGTTGTTCAGCGCATAGCGGGTGAAGAACTGCAGGAAGACACACACGACCATGCCCCAGAAAACGGCAAGCGTGATCCAGTCCTCGATGCCGTGGTCCGACAGGTCGACGTGTACCGGCACCTCCTCGAAGGCGTGCGCGATCTCTTCGACGGTGATCTCGGTGTGGTGTTCCTCGGCCATCGGCGCGGGCTCCCGAAGCTGGTGGGTCGTCAAGGATTGAAAAGGCCGTCCGGCGCAATTTGAAGCCGGACGGATGGGCAGGTTAAAGCGGCGATTCCGATTGCCGCCCTATCCTCTTGATTGAGCATCGGGTTTCCGATGCTCTACTTGATAGCGCGGATCGCTTCCCAATCGGCCTTGTTGTAGCCGAACTCCTCGAAGGTGACCTTCTCCAGCACATTCTTCTCGAAGTCGGCACGGTCGACATCGGTTACGCTGATGCCGCGGTCCTTGAATACCTGCACCAGTTCCTTTTCGCGGGCGACGATCTTTGCCGTGGCGCGGGCGGCAGCCTCCTGCATCACCTCGGTGAAGATCTTCTTGTCCTCATCGGAAAGCGAGGCCCAGCGCGACGCCGATATGATGGTGTTGAGATGATCGACTATATGGCCAGTGAGCACGATGTTCTTCTGCACCTCGTAGAATTTCTTCGCCTCGATGGTGGTCAGCGGGTTCTCCTGGGCCTCCACGGTGCCGTTCTGCAGGGCCAGATAGACCTCGGCGAAGGCAATCGGCGCCGTGTTGGCGCCGCAGGCACGCGGCATGGCCAGATAGGCCGGCACGTCGGGAACGCGCATCTTCAGGCCCTGCATGTCGGAGCACTTGGCGATCGGCCGGTTCGAGGTGGTCTGCCGCGTGCCGTAATAGGTGGTGGCGGCGATATGATTGCCGGTCTTGTCCTCATAGCCCTTGGTCAGGGCCTTGTAGACGTCGCTTTTGGTGTATTTCAGCAGATGGTCGGCATCGCGGAAAGTGTATGGGAAATAGGTGACGCCGATGGGTGGATATTCGCGCGCCGCGAAGCTCGATCCGGAAATGATGATATCGACGGTGCCGAGCATCAGGCCCTGGTTGATGTCTGCTTCCTTGCCAAGCTGCGAGGCCGGATAGACGTCGATGGCGTAGCGGCCCTGGGTGCGCTTCTTGATCTCGTCGGCAGCCCACACGGATTCGGTGTGGAAGGGCTCCGTCGTCTCGTAGACATGTGCCCATTTCAGGACCGTTTCCGCCGAGGCCGACGCCATGGGTATGGCAATTGCGGCGATCGCACCGAGCAGAACTGCGTATTTTCTCAGCATCTAATTCCTCCCTGGTTGAACTTGACGGCCGGATCTCCCCCCGGCCAACTGCTATTCCGCAACCTCCTTGGCTGCGGCTCTCTCATCGAAATTGCGTGAGAATCTGATTTGCGACTGGCGCAGATGCTGCTGCATGGCGGCCTTGGCCCGCTCGGGGTCGCGCGCGGCAATTGCATCGCGCACGGCACGATGTTCCTTTGCCGCGACCTGCCAGGAATCGCTGGTCTCGAAATAGATCGACAGGCGTTCGAAGTACGGGTTCATGCGCTGGTCGAAAAGCTCGCCGATGAAGCGCACCAGCACCGCGTTCTCGAGAATGCCGGCGACAGCGGTGTGGAATTCCCGGTCGAGCGCAATGGTCATCTTGTTGGGGTGACGCATGGCCTCCATCCGGCGCAGCACGTCGTCGAGCCGTTCGATATCTGCAGGCCGGACATGGAGGGCCGCTTCGGCGGCGATCGCGCCTTCGACGAATTCGCGCGCGCGCAACAGCTCGAACGGGCCTTCCTCGACTTCGGGTTCGGAGGCGGCGGCGCTCGGCGGATCGGTGACGTAGATACCCGAGCCGACTCGGATGCGTATGCGGCCTTCGACCTCCAACGCTATCAACGCTTCACGGACCGTCGGGCGGGAAATTCCGAGCTGGTCGGCCAGATCCCGCTCGGTCGGCAGACGGTCGCCGACGGAAAACTCGCCGGCATCGATCAGCTGCCTGAGCTGATCGGCGACCTGTCGGTATAGCCGGCGAGGTTCAACGGCCTGGATCGGCATGCGCGTTTAGTTCCCTCCCGGGCCAACCCTGGTACATTGGTCTGACCCATTGACCGCAGCTTAGACAGAGGATGCGGAGAGTCAAGCTCGATAGAACCGCGGCCCGCACAACCGGAACTCGGCGGCATTGCGCAAGCATTCCATGCGTCAGCGCCGTCCCCCGCGAATGACCAGGACGTTCCCGGCGGCGACGAGGACGAGCCCGGCGATCGCGTAAGCGGTCCAGGCATAGCCTTCCAGCGCCGTGGAGATCAAAAGCGCAAAGACGGGAAATATGACGGTCGCATAGCCGGCGCGGGCGCCGCCAATGCGTCCGAGCAGCGTCAGGTAGGCAGCGAAAGCCACGACGGTCGATATGACGGCGAGGAAGACCAGCGAGCCGATAAAAGAGGCGGTCGTCGCGAACACGAACGGCTCACCAAGCAGCAAGGCCAGGAACGTCGACCACAGAGTGCCATAAAGCATGCCCCAGGCGCTCGTTGAAACGAGCGGCAGGCCGCGGCGCTGGTTTGCGACGGAGACGAGATTGCCGACGCAGAAGCTCAGCGTGCCGCAGAGGCACAGAAGAAGGCCCACCAACGTGCCGCCGGAAAGCCCGTTGGCGGCGATTTCGGGAAAGAACATCAGCGCTATGCCAGCGAAGCCGATGAGGCCGCCGGCGAGAATGCGCGGCGCCGGGCGCTCGCCGATGACCAAGGCACCGAGCAGCATGTTGATTACCGAGGCGAGCGAGAAGACGACCGAGAGCAAGCCGCTGACGAGATAGCCGGCGCCGTAATAGAAAAACAGGAAGTTCGACGAGAAGATGAGGATGCCGAGCACTGCAAAGCGCAGATGATCGGTGATCGAAAAGCGGAGCCGCCGGCCGGAAAAACCTGCCCAGGCAAACATCAGCAGCGTGGCGATGGCGAAGCGCCAAACCAGATTGACCTCGTTCGACACGCCGCTGCCGACCTGAAGCTCGATCGCGAACCACGATGCGCTCCAGGCAATGACCGTCAGCGCGTAAAGCCCGTAGTCGACGGGTTCGAAGGGGCGGTCGCGCGTCGCCATGCGCATTTCCGCGTTAGCCGGCTCCGGGGCGTCGTTTGGTTCTCTGGTTACCGACATGCTGGCCAAGACGCTTCCGCTCACAAGACGTTTACAGACCAACCGCCCGCCTTCGCCGCTTCTGGCCCCAGACGACGAGACCGAGCAACAGCAGAGCCGGAATGGCGAACCAATAGCGCGACGTCCGTTCCGCAGGGACTAGCACCTGGTTGATTTCGTCGCCGGGCTGCAGGCCGAATTTGGCCGCCTGGCTGCCCAGCCGCACCACGCCGATCGTCATGCTATCGCCAAGCGCACTGACGTCCAGGCCCGCGGCCTTCAGGCGTTCTGCCGATGAATTTGCAGGCCCGAGTTGTAGACGTACCAGCTTCGATATCTCATCGCCGTTGAGGTTCAGTGTCGTCAGGCGCAAGCGAACTGCGCCCCCCTCGGCTGTCTCGTCGACGATACGGCTGAGTTGGGAGGCAGGTACTGCCCGATACGGTTCGCTCACCTGATCGAGCAATAATCCCGGCCTGAACAAGATGAAACAGGCCACAAGCAACGCAATCGTCTCGTACCAGCGGTTGCGCACGAGCATCCAATTCTGCGTCGCTGCAACAAACGAGACCATGGCCAGTGTCGATGTCACGACCATCGCGACGAAGTCGAACGGACCTTCGAGATCGATCATCAGCAGCCCGGTGTTGAAGATGAAGATGAACGGCAAGAGACCGGTACGGATCTCGTATTTGAAACCCTGAATTCCGGTCTTCACCGGGTCGGCGCCGGAAATTGCCGCAGCAGCATAAGCCGCCAGGCCCACTGGCGGCGTCACGTCCGCCATCAGCCCGAAATAGAAAACGAACATATGGACGGCGACCAGCGGCACAGCGAGATCGTTCTGCGCCGCCAAATCGACGATGACCGGCGCCATCAAGGTGGCGACGACGACATAGCTTGCGGTGGTCGGCATGCCCATGCCGAGAATGATGCAGATCACCGCGGTGAACAAAAGCATGACGATGAAGCTGCCGCCCGAGATGAATTCGACCAGCTCGGTCATTACCAGCCCGATGCCCGTGAGCAGAACCGTGCCGACGATGATGCCGGCCGTCGCAGTGGCGATGCCGACCGTCGTCATGTTGCGTGCGGCGGCGGACAGCCCACCGACCAGATCGTCGAAACCGTGAAGCCAATGCTGCGCCAGCGCGCGGTCCTTGCGGAAAAAGGCGGTGAGCGGCCGCTGCGTGACGATCAGCGCCATAAGGGCGACAGCGCCCCAGAATGCCGACAGGCCGGGCGACAACTCCTCCACCATCAGGCACCAGATCAGCAGGATCACAGGCAGCAGAAAATGCAGGCCGGTGCGCGCCGTCTCGCCGAAGTGGGGAATCCTGACGATCTCGCCCTCCAGATCCTCCAGCGGCAGGTCGGGATAACGCGCCCGGTAGGCGACAAGGCCGATGTAAACGGCGATCAGCGCGGCAGTGATCATCCAGGTCGCGGCCGCGCCCAAAACGATCTTCGTCCAGCCAATGCCGTAATAGACAAGCCCTGCGAGGATGATGAAACCGCATACGCCCATCAGCCCGCGCAGCGCGCCCTGAAATGCGGAGTGCGTGCTGCGTGACGGCAGGCCCTTCATCCCCGTCTTCATCGCCTCGATATCGACGATGTAGAACAGCGAGCCGTAGGTCAGCAGCGCCGGATAGAAGGCGTGCTTGACCACCTCGGCATAGGAGATGCCGACATATTCCGCGATCAAGAACGCGGCGGCGCCCATCACCGGAGGCATCAGCTGACCATTGACGCCGGCCGCGCATTCGATGGCGCCCGCCTTCACCGCAGAATATCCGACCCGGCGCATCAGCGGGATGGTGAAGGTTCCGGTGGTCACGACATTGGCGATCGACGACCCGGAAATCATGCCGGTCAGGCCGGAAGCCACGACACCGGCCTTGGCCGGACCGCCGCGGTATTTGCCGAGCAGCGAGAAGGCAAGCTGGATGAAAAAGCCGCCGGCGCCGGCGCGCTCCAGCAATGTTCCGAACAGAACGAACATGAAGACGACGTTGGTGGACACACCGAGGGCAACACCGAAGACCCCCTCCGACGTCAGCCACATCTGCGAGGCTGCGCGCGATAACGTCGCGCCCTTGTGGCCGAGCAGGCCAGGTAGGTGAGGCCCGGCGAAGATATAGATCAGCATGATCGCCGCGATGACGGTGATAGCAGGCCCGACGGCGCGACGGGCGGCCTCGAGCAGGATGAGGACGCCGGCGATCGAGACGACCAGGTCAGCCGTAGTAGGAAGGCCCGGCCGATGGGCGATATCGCTGTAAAAGACCAACAGATAGAGGGCGGACGCCGCCCCGGCGATGCCTAGCACCCAGTCGGGCAGCGGCACCCGGCTGCGCGACGAGGTCTTGAAGGCCGGAAACGTCAGCATCGCCAGAAACAGGGCGAAGGCCAGATGGATGGAGCGGGCGATGCCGTCGCTGACGACACCAAAATTGAGCATGAACGGAAGGGGCGAGGCATACCAGAGCTGGAACAGCGACCATGCCAGCGATACGCCGAGGATCAGCTTCGCGGTGCGGCCGGTCGGCTTGCGCCCACCGGTGTCGGCTTCGGCGACGATCTCGCTAAGCTTGTCAATGCCGATAACGGGTTGGTCAGGCCCTGCCGCCCGCTGGCTTTGATCTGTCATCGTTCCCCACAATTATTTGCGATGCGAGGCGCCTGTGGCGCCTCGCATTGAAGGCCTCAGAGCCAGCCCTTCTCCTTGTAATAGCGCTCCGCGCCCGGATGCATTGGCGCCGACAGACCGGTCTTGATCATCTCCTTGGGATCGAGATTGGCGAAAGCCGGATGCAGTTTCTTGAAGTCGTCGAAATTTTCGAAGACCGACTTCACCAGTTCGTAGACCACCTCATCGGGCGTGCTGGCATTCGTCACCACTGTCGCGCGGACGCCGAATGTCGTCACGTCGTCCGGATTGTTGGCGTACATGCCGCCCTTGATGGTGGCGACTGAATAGTACGGATGAGCTGCCAACAGCGCGTCCACTGCCGGACCGGTCAGCGGGATGAGTTTGGCGCCACAGGCCGTGGTCGGATCCTGGATCGCGGCGGAAGGATGACCGACGCCGTAGAAGAAACCGTCGATCTTGTTGTCGCACAGCGCGCTGCCCTGCTCGTCCGCCTTCAGCTCCGCGGCAAGCGAGAAATCGCCGAGCGTCCAGCCCATCTGCTTGAGCAACTCCTCCATGGACGAGCGGGTGCCTGACCCGGGATTGCCGACGTTGAAGCGTTTGCCTTTGAAGTCCTCGAATTTGGTGACGCCGGCGTCCGGCCGCGCTAGCACGGTAAACGGCTCGGGATGGACGGAGAACACGGCGCGCAGATCCTTGAACGACTTGCCGTCGAAATTTCCGGTCCCCTCATAGGCCTGGTACTGGACGTCCGATTGGGTCAAGCCGAAATCGAGGTCGCCGGTCTGGATGGAGTTGACGTTGAAGACCGAACCGCCGGTCGACTCCGTCGAGCATCGGATGCCGGTTTTCTGCCGGTCCTTGTTCATCAGTCGGCAAATGGCGCCGCCAACAGCGTAGTAGACGCCGGTGACCCCGCCGGTGCCGACCGTGACGAAGTGCTGCTCGGCAGCGACGGATGGCAGCGCCAGCAGCATGCAGGCCGCCGCGCCGATCAGGGTTTTCATTGAATTAAACATGGTTGCTACCTCTCTGGTGGTTGTCCCGGCCCCGTCGCCGATGACGCGTTGGAACTGGGTTGAGGCGGTCCGCGTCGTGCAGGTCAGGCCGCTGAAGCGATCGCAGCGTCGATGGCCTCACCGAGCCGTTCGACGATCCGATCGATATCCTGTTTGGAAATAATGAAAGGCGGCGCCACAAGCACATGAACGCCCCGCACGCCGTCAATCGTCCCGGCCATCGGATAAATCATTAGGCCGCGGGCCATTGCTTCGCGCTTGATGCGGGCGTTGAGTTCAAGCCTCTGGTCGAATGGTTCCTTGCTGGCGCGATCAACCACCAGCTCGATTCCCCTAAATAGACCCCGCCCGCGAATGTCGCCGACGTTATGGTGGTTATCGAAGCGGTGGTGCAGGCGTTCGTCCAGCTGCGCGCCCATTGCGCTGACGTTGTCGAGCAGACCGTCACGCCGGATGACCTCCTGCACGGCAAGGCCGGCCGCCGCCGCCATTGGATGGCCCATATAGGTATGCCCATGCTGGAAGAAGCCCGAGCCTTGGGCAAAGGCGTCGAAGATATGCCGGCCGAGCAGCACCGCGCCAATCGGCTGGTAGCCACCGCCGAGTCCCTTGGCGATGGTCAGCAGGTCGGGAGCGATGCCGTCCTGCTCGCACGCATGCAGCGTGCCGGTACGGCCCATGCCGCACATCACCTCGTCGAGAATGAGCAGCACGCCGTAGCGGTCGCAAATCGCGCGAATGTGCTTGAAGTAGTCCGCGACCGGCGGCACCGCGCCGAGCGTGGCACCCACCACCGGCTCGGCGACGAAGGCGATGACCTCGTCCGCGCCGAGTTCGAGGATCTTGTCTTCGAGCTGCTGGGCGGCGCGCGCCGCATAGGCTTCGTCGCTTTCGCCATGCTTTTGATAGCGATAGGCGTAACAGGGGTCGATATGGTGGGTCTCGATCAGCAACGGCCTGAACTGGGCGCGCCGCCACTCGTTGCCGCCGGTGGCGAGAGCGCCGAGCGTATTGCCGTGATAGCTCTGCCGGCGTGCGATGAGATGGCGCCGTTGCGGCTCGCCTTTCTCGACAAAATATTGCCTGGCCATCTTGAGCGCGGCCTCGACCGCCTCCGAGCCGCCGCTGACTAGATAGACGTGGTCCAAGCCTTTCGGCGCGTCCTCGACCAGCCGATCCGCCAAGCGCTCCGCCACCTCGGTGGTGAAGAAGCTGGTGTGGGCGTAGGCGATGCGGTCAAGCTGGGTGTGCAGTGCAGCGATCACGTCGGGATGGCCGTGGCCGAGACAGGACACGGCCGCGCCGCCCGACGCGTCGAAATAGGACTTGCCCTCGGCATCGAACAGTTCGATGCCTTGGCCGCGAATGGCGACCGGCAGCATCGAGTGGATGATTCGATGAAGAATGTGTGTCATCGACGGTCCCTCATGGGCATTTTCTTCGGCGGACGTTGGTTCAGATGGGTCTTGAGAGCGGCGCCCTGCTCATCGAAACGTCGCAGGGACTCAACAGCGCCCTCGCCTGCCTGCCCTGCGACAAGAGCACCGAGGATCTCAGCAACGATGAAAGCTGGCGTCATGGTGTGGAAAAAGGACGGGCTGCCGGTCGGCACGACGACTAGGTGATCGCCAAGCAGCGCCAAGGGCGCTACCCCGCTGTCGGTGATCGCAATGACCGGTACGCCGCGGCCGGCAGCGTACTCGACAAGCTCGATGGTGAAGCGCGTGTAGGGCAGGACGCTGGCGGCGATCAGCACGTCGTCCTTGGTCGCATGGGCCAGAGCGTCGCCATCGGTTCCGCCGATGCCGTGCAGCAGCACCGACTTCTCGCCGATCAGCGACAGGATGTAATGCAGATGCCAGGCGACTGCGTGGCTTGAGCGCAGGCCGAGGCAATAGACGCGCCTTGCCGCACTCAGCGCCCTGGCCGTCTCGACCAGACGGTCGATCGACCTACCTTCGGCCAGATGGGAAAGCTGGCTGGAAATCGAATCCAGAATATCGGCCGCCAGCGCGTGGTCGCCCTTGAGCTTTTGGCTGGCCACCTGGAGGCCCGCCTTGCCGGCGAAACCGATTTCGCCGTCCCGGATCGCGGCGGCGTAAATATCGCGTACGGTCTCGTAGCCATCAAGGCCGAGATGCTGGGCCAGCCGCGTCATCGTCGCCGGCTGCACTCCTGCGTGCCGGGCCTGCTCGCGCATGGACAACAGCGCGACATCATACGGTTTATCAAGGACATACCGCGCGGCGGACCGAAGCTGCGCCGACATGCCGTCGAAGGCACTGATGATCTGTCCAGCAAGCTCTCCCTGGTCCATGGATATTGCTAGCTCGCCAGACCGGCGATTGCAACGTCTGTTTCAATATGGTCAAAGATTGATTCATATGACTCTTATCGCCCGAAAACCGTCTCCATGAAGCCGGCCACTGGTCTCGGCCGCATCGCCATAGCCGTCGCGCCGAACGGGGGGCGTCGCAGCAAGGCCGACCATCCGGCGATTCCGCTCACACCGGCCGAGCTGGCGCGGACGGCCGCGGAATGCGCCGATGCCGGTGCGGCTATGATCCACGTTCATGTCCGCGACAGAAGCGGCAACCATCTGCTCGACGCCGACGCCTACCGCCAGGCAATCGCGGCCATCCGCGGTGCTGCCGGTGACCGGCTGTTAATTCAGATCACTTCCGAAGCGCTCGGTATCTATTCGCCGGTCCAACAGATGGCCGTCGTACAAGATGTGAAGCCGCAAGCGGTCTCCCTGGCGCTTCGCGAAATCGTTCCAGATGCCGGATCGGAACCCGCCTTCGCGCGCTTCATGGCCTGGCTGCATAAGGAGCGTGTGGCGCCGCAGATCATCCTCTATTCGCCCGAGGAGGCTGTCAGGCTTTCGGATATGCAGCAACGCGGACTGATCCCCTGGGCAAGCATACCGGTTCTCTACGTGCTGGGCCGCTACACGCCGGGACAGACGTCCGTCCCTGCCGATCTCCTGCCATTCCTCGCGGCGAACATGCCGCGCTTCGATCATTGGAGCGTCTGCGCCTTCGGCCGCAACGAAGGGGCGTGTGTGACGGCCGCGGCACTGCTCGGCGGTCATGTCCGGGTCGGGTTCGAAAACAATCTTTTCCTTCCGGACGGCAGCATAGCCTCGTCCAACGCCGAACCGGTAGCGACCGTCGCACGCATACTCGCCGACTGCGGCATCAAGATCGCCTCGGCCGCCGAGTTGGCGGCACAATGGAACGCGCCGTTTCGTTCCATATAACAAACCAAAGCCTATTTTCGGCGGTAAGCTCGCGCAAGGCATAGACAGGCGGCTGCAATGTCATCGCCACGGAAGAACGACGTGTCCCCGCCCCCGGCGCGGCGATTGCAACAACAGTGCCGGTCGTTGTAACCATTCCGGCGGCTTGATTTTGGAGGAGACGCAGCATGGACCGAATCACCGGCGGTTGCCTGTGCGGCAACGTTCGAATTATCGCGTCGGGGCGCCCATACCGGGTCGGCCTTTGTCACTGTCTTGACTGCCGCAAGCACCATGGCGCCCTTTTTCACGCTTCCGCGATTTTTCCTGAGGATGCGGTGACGATCGACGGCGAAACACGCGACTACGCCGGGCGGTTTTTCTGTCCCCGCTGCGGCTCGTCCATTTTCGGACGCACCGCCGACGAAATCGAAGTGAACCTGGGATCCCTGGATGCGCCTGACCAGCTGATGCCAACCTACGAAAGCTGGATCATTCGTCGCGAGTCCTGGTTGCCGCCGTTTCCGCTCACCAGACGATACGAGCGCGATCGTGACGCCTCGGGTCGCTTTGAGGAGTAGGTTGCACGAACGGTGCGAAGGCGCCGGCGCGCGTCACTCCGGAAGGCCGGCCTTGCGGAAGCCATCGACGAAATGCTCAAGCGCCGCAGCGTCGCGGAATGGCTCCGTCGTGGCCCAGTGGCGGGTTGTGAAATGCGGGTTGCCGACGAGGAACAGTTCGACCTCTGCGCGCGCCTCGTCGAGCCGCCCCAGTTGGGCAAGGCTTGCCGCCAGGAAACGGCGTGAGCTTGTACGATAAGTCTCGTCCCTGCGCAGTGTCCCGACAGCGGCTTCGTATTCGCCGGCCGCATATTGCGCCTGGCCGAGCGCGAGATAATACCAACTTGCCGGAAACGGATTCAGCCGGAACGCCTTGCGAATGTGCTCAAGACCCTCCTCGACCCGTCCGGCCAGGACCGCGATGTCGGACAATGCCGCCCAGGCATCGGCCTCGTTCGGGTCGAGCTCGATCGCCTTGGCGAATTCCGCATCCGCCTCGGCGAAGCTGCGCTCGTAGGCAAGCAGGTAAGCCAAAACCCAGCGGCAGCCGGCATCGTTGGGGTCGATCGCCACGGCTTTGCGCGCCAGTTCCAAACCAGCGCTACGGGATGCGTCGGTTGGTCCGCCGGAATGCACCCATCCCATCCAGTGGTTCATGGCAAGCCAGCGATAGGCCTCGGCATATTCCGGATCGAGTGAAACCGCGCGGGTCAGCATCAAGATGCGCTTCCTGCGCCGTCTGCGGCGAATCATCCATCAGCTTGCGCGCCCGCACGCAGAGATCGTAGGCCTCGAGATTTTGGGGCCGATTGCGCGGCGACGGTGCACGCAGCCGGCCGAGTAACGCCTCGACGATCTTGCCGGTGACCTCGTCCTGAACGGCAAAAATATCTTCCAGGCTGCGATCGAAGCGCTCCTTCGGAACGATGTCCCCGTTGCCGTCAGCTACCGCGGACTAAAGCTGCTTGCGGCGTTCCCGCACCCGGATCAAGCACGAACGGACCAAAGGCAAAGCGCGGTCCCTGCATACGGCGCATCTATAGCCCGTTTGGAAGTTTTGAGAACTATTTGGGAGATCTTAATTACGACGCCGGTCGTATCCTGCAGAATTCAGCCTCTTTCAGGACGAGGCCCCCCCAAACCGTAAGGGCCCCCTCAAACCATATGGAGGTTGCCATGAGCGATATTCCCACCCTTGCCTCGGCCCCGCTTCAGGCAGCGCGGCCGGCGGAAGCGTCGCGTCGGCGCTACAGCCTGACGACGCTGCGAAGCATTATCGCGGCCGGGCGCGAGCCGACACGCTTTCGCTGGGACCTCAAGCGATTGGCGGAGACCAATCCCCATCTGATCGACGATATCGGTCTGACGAGACGACAGGCCGAGGAAGAGATCGCGAAGCTGCCCTTCTGGCAGCGATAGGCGAATGCTGCAAAGACGCCGGATCGCCAACGACCAGCGGCTGATGGCAGATGAAGACGAAGCCGCCGCCCCGAAACGACGTCACAGGCTACTGGTCGCGGCGACAATCAATCCGCCCAAGACGGCGACATTGATGGTGAAGACGGTACGAAGGGCTTCGCGTTCATCGCCGCTGTAGCGCCAGAAATTGAGCGCCATGAAGGACGCTGCAATGGTGAATACGGCCAATGCCGCGGCGGGAAAGGGCCCACCAAGGCCCGTTGCGAGGCAAAAGCCGCCTGGGATCTCCAGCACCGATCCGGCCGCGAGAAGAGGCCTGGGAGCAGGAAAGGCCGCTCGGCCAGGGACGCTACAATCGCCCGGAATCTGAGGAAAATGCCCGGCGCCCGCCCAGATAAAGACGCCGCCGAGCAAAAACCAATCCGAGGTGGTGGAAGAACGCGATCATTCCTTGCTGCCGTCCTCGGTGTAAACCGCAAGCTCGTAACCATCCGGGTCCGCGAAATGGAAGCGCCTGCCGCCCGGGAATCCATAGATCGGCTTGACGATCTTGCCTCCCGCCTGCTCGACCCGCTTGACCGTTCCCGGCAAATCATCTGCATAGAGGATGACGAGCGGGCCTCCTCCGGACCTCGCTGGGCCAGCGGCGAAGCCACCTGACAAGCGCCCGTCGTTGAACTCGCAATATTGCGGGCCGTAGTCAGTGAAGGTCCAGCCGAAGGCCTTTCCGTAGAAGTCGCGTGACCGCTGAATGTCTTTCACGTTGAATTCGACGTAGTCGATCCGTTGATCGTTGTTGTTGCTCATGATGCATACCTCTCGTGTGATGTACGACGCCGAAAGATAAGCACGCATCTCGCTTGCCGGATTGAACGAAACGGCCATCGCCGTATGAGCCGCACACGGCGCTGCCGATGGCGATGCACGTAGCATCACCCCTCACCTGCCCTCTTCCTTCCGGCCGGAAGAAAACAACCGATTCTTGCAACCGTTCTCGATTGGCAGACGTTGTCGGTCGTGCAGATTCTTGTCTCGAGCGACGGCGGGCGCAGCCACTGCGTCGTAGGTTCACCGCCGGTAATCCGAAGAGGAGCGAGATGAGCGATCCCGTCCCAGCGCAGGCAACGGGTTCATTTCAGCAACGTCCACCGTCGGCGCGGCTTCGCGGATGCTTTGCTTCGGTGTGGGTGCATCGAATGGACCCGGCGGGCGCACCGCCAATCGTCGTCATGCCCGACGCAACGATCGATCTGCAATGGATCGGAGGCAGCTTCCGAGTTGCCGGCCCCGACAAGGAGCCGCAGACCGAGGTTCTGGCGGCAGACGAGGTCGTGATCGGCTTGCGCTTTTATCCTGCCACGGCGGCGGCATGGCTCGGCGTGCCGCAAATCGAGCTTGTCGGCCAGAGGCTGTCCCTCGACGATTTATGGGGAGCGCGAGCCCGGCGCCTCGCCAGCCGCGTGCGCGCTGGTGACAATCTCGAGGATCTCGCCTGTTCGCTCGAACAGGTCGTCGCCGAGGAAATGGCCTCCCACGCGACAGACGTTCCCATGCAGGCGGCATATCGCTTGATCGAGCGCGGGCCGCCACCCGACGCGCCTCTCGTCCCCTGGTTGATGCGCGCGCTCGAGATGAGCGAAAGAACGTTGCGCCGGCGCTTCGACGAGAGCTTCGGCTATGGCCCCAAGACGCTTGACCGTATCCTCCGCTACCAGCGCTTTCTGCGGCTTTCGAGCCAATCGAACAGCGCTACGGCCATCCTGGCAGCCGAGGCGGGCTATTCCGACCAGGCGCATCTTGTCCGCGAGAGCCGCCGCCTGACGGGAAGCACCCCGCGACAGATTCATCACCTGCTGCAGAACGGGTGAAACCACGTCGCGCTCTTCATTGGCCGTTTTGTTCAAGTCTTCACTGTCGCCCGACTTTATCCTGGTGTCTCCGACAACCACAGGAGACTGCCATGAAACCGCGCATTTCGGTTTTGACTATCGCTGTCGCCAACCTCGAGAGTTCTCTCGCGTTCTACCGCGACGGTTTCGGCTTGCCGACGGAAGGGATCATCGGCCGCGAGTTCGAGCATGGCGCCGTCGCGTTCTTCACGCTGTCCGGCGGGTTGAAGCTCGCGATCTGGGCTCAGGACGACCTCGCCTGCGACACCGGCCTGCCCAAGGCGCCGATCAGCTCGACCTCGTTCACAATCGGCCACAACGTTGTGCGCCGCGAAGAAGTCGATCAAGTGATGGATGAGGCCGCTCGCGCCGAAGCCGAGATCATCAAGCCTGCTCGGGACACATTCTTTGGCGGGTATGCCGGATACTTCCGCGATCCGAACGGACACCTGTGGGAGGTCGTCTGGAACCCCGCCAACATACCGAATGAGGACGCTCTCTGAGGGCAGGTATGGGCCTGCAGGATCGGGCCGTTCTGGTCATTCCCGGTGCTGGCAAATTCTGTCGGGATCGGGGCGGGCGGCCTGCTTTCCCTGGCAAACGAAGCCAGTTCGACGGCAGTCCACTAGCACAATCTTACGGGGCTGATTATGTAGCTCTATCCAGATTCGCCTCGCCTGCATGGCGCATCATGCGGCGGAAGCTCATCGAGATATGCGCCCGCCTTATGTGCCCGATGGACTCCCAGTCGCCGATTTCGGCCGCGGCAAGGACCTCTTCCATTTCGCGGCGGAACGCGGTGAATTCCTCGACGAGGCCCAATTGCGGCATCAGCTTCAGGACGACGCGCGCGACCTGAAAATACAGGCGCTCGCTGATCTCGCGCAGTGGCTGGTTGCCGGTCATCGCCGTGAGCTCGTAGAAAAAATCCATGTTGAGGCGCAGGAAAGCGCGCTGGTCGGGATTGAGTATGTCGGAATCGCAGCGCGCGATGAGCGCCCGTATCCGGTCGAGGTCGTCCGCCGTGCGCGGGATCGGCGAAAGCTTGCCGACGAGGAGCGCCAGCTCCAGGCGCAGATGATAGACCTGCTGCAATTCCTCGATGTCGACGTCGGTGACGATCGTGCCGACGCCGTGGACGGATTGAACCAGACCCTCGGATTCAAGGCGCGCCAGCACGCGCCGGACCGGCGTGCGGCTGATCTCGAATTCCTGGGCAAGTTCTTCCTCGGACAGGTGGCTTCCCGGCGCATAATCGAGCAGGCAGATGCGGTCACGCAATATCCGGTAGATGCGCTCGAACCGCTCCCGCGCGGAGAGCGGGCGCGGCGGCGCGGCGGTCACCGTCGTGGGCGGCTTGGCCTCTGTCTCGATCGTCACCCAGCCTCCAGGACAGCGTGCAGGAATTGCCGTGTCCGCTCGTTCTTGGGAGCACCAAACAGTTCGCTTGGCGGCCCCTGCTCGCAGATCTTGCCTTGATAGAAGAAGCAAACGCGGTCGGAAAACTCCTTGGCGAAGCCCATCTGATGGGTGACCATCAGCATGGTTAGATCATGCTCGCGCCCGATCTGCCTTATCACCTGCAGCACTTCGCCGACAAGCTCCGGGTCGAGCGCAGACGTCACCTCGTCGAACAGCATGATCTTGGGCCGCATGGCCAGCGCCCTGGCGATGGCGACGCGCTGCTGCTGGCCACCAGAAAGCTGTGACGGATAGTGGTCCTTCTTCTGGGCCAGACCGACCAGCTCCAGCAGCTCGGCCGCTCGTGCCTCGGCGTCCGCCCGCTTCATTCCGAGCACCGTTATCGGCGCCTCGATGCAGTTCTGCATCGCCGTCATATGCGGAAACAGGTTGAACGACTGGAACACCATGCCGATCTTGGCGCGGATCTTGCGGATGTGGGCGAGATCGGCGGGAACAAGCTTGCCGTTCCTCTCCATATGGGTCAGCGGCTCGCCTTCGACCCAGATGACGCCGTCATTGATCGTCTCCAGCGTCATCAGCATGCGCAGCACCGTCGTCTTGCCCGAACCCGACGGACCGATGACCGAGACTTTTTCGCCGCGCGCTATTTCGAGATTGAGCCCGTCGAGAACGGTTAACGTGCCGTAGCGTTTCGATACATTGTCGAAGCGGACCATCGGTTGTTCAGTCATCGGGTGGTCCTCCGGTTGAGCAGCCCTTCGAGGGAGCGGATGAGCGCCGCCGAAACCAGGCTCATGGCAAGGAAAAACAGGCCGACCAGCGTGATCGGCTCGGTGTAGCGGAACGTTTCGGAGCCGATGATCTTGGCGGTCTGCATCAGTTCCATCACGGCGATTGCGGAAAGCAACGGCGTTTCCTTGAACAAGGCCACCAGATAATTGCCGAGCGCCGGAACGATCGGCGGGACCGCCTGCGGAATGATGATGTCGCGGAACGTCGTCCAGGACGAAAGATTGAGCGCGATCGAGGCTTCCCACTGGCCGCGGTGGATGTTGTCGAATCCGGCGCGATAAACCTCGGAGCAATAGGCGGCGTAGTGGATGCCGATGGCCAGCACCCCGGCGGTGAAAGCGTCGAGCACGACACCGAATTTCGGAAAGACGAAATAGAGAAAGAATATCTGGATGAGCAGCGGGGTCGAGCGGATCAGCTCGACCAGCACCGAAATCGTCCAGCTGGTCCATGGCACGGCGATGCGGACAACGGCCAGCACCAGGCCGAGCGAGGCGGCAAGCGCAAAGCCGATCAGCGTCGCTTCGATGGAAATGACGGCGGCGCGAGCAAGCACCGGCAGGATTTCCAGGGCAAATCCCCAATCCCAGATCATGCCGCCTTCCCCCGCGCCAGTCCGAGCGACGCCCGCCTTTCAAGAAGCCGCATGCCGATGGTCACAACCAGCGACATTGCCAGGTACATCAAAAGAACGAGGGTGAAGATCGGAATGGTCTTGAACGTGTTCTGGTTCATTTGCTGCGCCTTGAAGGCGAGGTCCGAAAGCGTGATCAGCGAGACCAGCGCCGTCGATTTCAGAAGCTCGATGAACAGATTACCCCAGGGTGGGATCATCGCGACAAAGGCCTGCGGCAGGATGATCCGACGCAACATCTGCGGGCGGCTCATGTTCAATGCAGTACACGCTTCCCACTGGCCGCGGGCGACGGACTGGATCGCGCCGCGCACGCACTCCGATCCGTAAGCGCCGACATTCAGGCCGAGCGCGAGCACCGCCACCACGAACGCGTTGATCGTGACGCCGAATTGCGGGAGCACGAAAAACAGCCAGAACAATTGCACCAGTGCCGACGTTCCGCGGAAGATCTCGACGTAAACCGTGGCCAGCCATCTGAGCGGCGTCGGGCCATACATCCTTGCAAGTGCTGCAAGCACGCCCATGATAATTGCGAGCAGGCTGCCGAGGACGGCGATCTCGATTGTCAGGACCGCGCCTTGCAGCAGCCCCGGCATAAACACTTGATATGATTCCTGTGTTGCCAAGGCACCGATCACGACAAGCGCGATGACCAGCATGGCAACGAGCGTACGGATACCCATGCGATTCCCCGAAGGAAAAGGGCGGCGCTTTCGCGCCGCCAGCAGTTGGGAGCCTATTTGCCCGCGCAGAGCTCTGCGGTGGTCTTGTTGGGGAGATAGTCCTTGCCGAAGCCGAGTGGCTCGACCAGCGCGATATGCTCCGGCGAACCGAGGAACTTCTTCAGTTCGGCGTTGAACGCCTCCTGCAGGTCGGTGTCTTCCTTGCGGAAGCCGAAGCCGCCATGGCCTTTCACCGACTTGCCGGCAACCTCGCCGAAGGGCTTGGTCGATTCGACACCGTCGGCTTTCTTGGCCATGTCGGCGATCGAAAGAGCGGTCAGCGCGGCAGCGTCGGCGCGGCCCGACTGGACGGCGGCGACCAGGCTGGACTGGTCAGGCAAGGAGACGATCTGCCCATCGGCAACGCCCGCTTCCTTGGCGAAGCCGCCTTCAACGGCGCCGGCCATCACGGCAAGCTTGAGATCCGGATTGTCCTTGATGCTGGAAAAATCCTTGATGCCTTTCGGATTGCTTTTTGCCACCAGCATAGCCTCGCCGATGCCGTAGGACGGCTCGGAGTAGTTGATCTCGGCGCAGCGCTTCGGAGTGATGAACATGCCGGCGGCGATGATGTCGAAGCGGCCGGCCTTGAGACCCGGAATGAGCGAGCCGAATTCGGTCAAAACACCGTCGACCTGCGATATGCCCATCTTGGCGAGCACCGCCTTGGCGACTTCAGGGGCCTCGCCGGTCAGCTTGCCGTCTGGCGTGGCGTAACCGAACGGCGCCTCGTTGGCGAAACCGACGCGGATGTAGCCGTCCTTCTTGGCCCGTTCGAGGGTGGTTTCCGCGTGAGCGGACAACGACGTCAATGACGTCGCGGCGAGCGCGATGCAGGCAGCCGCCTTCACGACCATACGGCGCGATATCGATGATTTGAGCATGCTTTTCTCCCATTGGACAACTGTGGATGGTTCCCAGGGCGCGGCCTTCTTCGAGGTCGACGCCTGCTTGATCAGACGTATACAACTGCCCTAGACATTTCGCAAGCAGAGATATAAAAACCATGAAAATTCGGCGACAATTCGCAGTTAGCCAGCAAATTGACGTCGAGTTGTGCACAATTTGGCCTAGTTGCCATTTACAAAAGGCAAACGGCGTACCTGGAAGGCAGGATTTCGGTGGCGACCGCGAACGGCTTCGGGACATTCACGCAAGCGGAGTATGGGCAGCGCCTCGCCGGCGTGAAGACACGTATGCAAAAAGCCGGCTTCGATCTCATCGTTTGTCAGGATCCCGCCAACATGTGCTGGCTGACCGGCTATGACGGATGGTCGTTCTACGTTCCGCAGTGCGTGCTCGTCCATCTGGAGGAGGACCGGCCGATCTGGTTCGGTAGGTCGCAGGATGCCAAGAGCGCACGCCTAACCACCGGCCTGCCGGAGAAAAACATCATGCCGTTCTCGGAACGGCTGGTGCAACAGCCCGTCGAGCACCCTTATGACGAACTCGCCCAACTGATCCGGTCGCGTGGTTGGGGAAAAGCCCGCATCGGCGTCGAGATGGACGCGCATTATTATACGGCGCGCTGCCACGCCCATCTGGTCCAAGGGCTGCCCGACGCGCACTTCGCCAACAACCACGATCTCGTCAACTGGGCGCGGCTGGTCAAATCCGAGGCCGAGCTGGTGCTGATCCGCGAGGCGGGTGCGATCTGCACGCATGCCATGAACCGCGCCATCGAGAAAATGCGGCCCGGTGTGCCTCAGAACCATGTCATTGCCGAAATCTATCACGCGCAGATCATGGGGGTGCCCGGAGCGGGCGGCGACTATGCCGCGATCTGTCCGCTGATGCCCGTTGGCGAGGGCACCAGCACGCCGCATCTGACGTGGTCCGACGCGCCGCTGCCGGACAGCGGCCTCGCCATTCTGGAGATCGCCGGCGTGCGCCGCCGCTATCATGCGGCGCTGACCCGGACGGTACATTTCGGAAAGCCGCCGCAAGCCATCCTCGACATGGCCAAGGCGATCGTCGAGGGCGTCGACGCTGGCCTCGAGAAGGCGCGCCCCGGCTACACCGCCGAGGAGGTGGAAGCCGCCTGGCAGGCAGTGTTGAGGAAGAACGGGCTGAAGAAGGAAAGCCGCGTCGGCTATCCGGTCGGGCTCGCATACCCGCCCGATTGGGGTGAACGCACCGCAAGCCTTCGTCCCGGCGACACCACCGAGATGCAGCCTGGGATGTGCTTCCATTTCATGGCCGGCGTCTGGCTCGACGATTTCGGCATCGCCATCTCGGAATCGTTCGTCGTCACGGAACGCGGCGGCGAACGCCTCTGCGATGTGGCGCGCGAACTCATCGTCATCGACTGACATGGTGGCCGGGAAACCGGCTGCCGAAAAGAACCATGCCCGCCACCAACCCGGCAACAAGCACGAGGACGCCCGATGGACCGCAATCCGTTTTCCGAAGCCGAAATCGCCGGCCGCCTGGCAAAGGTCCGTACTGCACTGGTTGAGCGCGAGCTCGATGCGGCGGTCTTCGCCTCGCCGGAGAACGTCTTCTATCTCACCGGGCTCGATCACTGGGGGTATTTTGCCCCTCACCTGCTGATCGTCCCGCTCCGGGGAAAACCTGTTCTGGTCACCCGCTCGATGGAGAAGGTGACGATCGAGAAGCAGGTGAAGGCAGCGGAATTCCGTGGCCATTCCGACAGCGAAACGGCGGCCGAGCTTGCCGCGCGGGTACTTGTGGAGCTCGGCCTGTCCGGCAAGCGGATCGGCCTCGAATACTGGACGGCTGGCCTCAGCCATGGGCTTGCCGTTGCGTTCCAGACGCAGGCGGACGCCAAATGGAGCGATGTCTCCGGTCTGATCGACAAGATGCGGTGGGTGAAGAGCGCCGAGGAACAGGCGCTGATGCGTCGAGCCGCCAAGGTGACGGACGCCGCCGCCGGTGCCGCGATCGCCGCGATCTCCGATGGCGCTTCCGAACAGGAGGTCGCCGCCCAATGTGTTGCGGCAATGATCCGCGCAGGCGGTCATGCGCCGGGCTTCGGACCGTTCATCCGCCCAGCCGCGCGCCTGGGTGAAGAGCACACGACCTGGGGCGACGGGATCTACCGCAAGGGCGAGCCGGTCTTTGTCGAATTGTCCGGGTGCATCTCGCGCTACCACGCCCCGCTCGGCCGGCTCGTTCGCATCGGCCACATCAGCGACGAAGACGCCGCAATGGCGGAAGTGACCGCCAAGGCGTTCAACGCGGTCGTCGAGGCGTTGCGGCCGGGCGCCAAGGCGCGCGATGTCTACGCCGCCTGGCAGGCTGTCGTCGACGAGTCCGGTCTTTCCCACTATCGCCGCCATCACTGCGGTTACCTGGTCGGCGCCGGCCAGCCGCCATCATGGACCGGCGGCAATTCGGTGACGGGCTTGAGGCACGATTCCGACCTCGAGATCGAGACCGGGATGAGCTTCCACATCCTGTCATGGCTGATGGGCACCGGTCGCGGCGATGACTTCGTTTCCAACACGGTGCTGTTGACCGATGCGGGCGCCGAAGTGCTTACCCGCACGCCGGCCGGCCCGATCGTTCGATAGGCCTGCACACATGGCGCGCTACTCGGCATTTTGGATCTTACGCAACGCGCTGTCCGGCCAGAAGAATTGGCAGCGCGCCTGGCGGGCAGCGGAGCCAAAATCGTCCTATGACGTGATCGTTATTGGCGGCGGCGGACACGGCCTCGCCACCGCCTTCTACCTCGCCGAGAACCACGGCATCCGTAACGTCGCCGTGCTCGAAAAGGGTTATGTCGGCGGCGGCAATGTCGGCCGCAACACCACCGTCATCCGCTCCAACTACCTGCTCGACGGCAATACCCAGTTCTACGAATTCTCGATGAAGCTTTGGGAGGGCATGTCGCGGGCGCTGAACTTCAACGTCATGTTCTCGCAGCGCGGCCAGCTCGTCACAGCGCATTCGGCCGATCAGCTCGACGGCTTCAGCCACCGCGCCAATGTCATGCGGCTGAACGGCATCGATGCCGATATCCTCGACCGGGAAGACGTGCGCCGGCTGGTGCCTTATCTCGACTTTTCCGACACCGCCCGCTTCCCGATCCATGGCGCTATCTTCCAGGGCCGGGCGGGCACGGCGCGCCACGACGCCGTCGCCTGGGGCTATGCGCGCGCCGCCGACGGCCATGGCGTCGACATCATCCAGAACTGCGAAGTGACCGGCTTCCTCCGCGACCGCGACAGTATCGTCGGCGTCGAAACGACGAAAGGCCGGATCGGCGCCGGCAAGGTCGGCCTCGCTGTTGCCGGTCATACATCCGTGCTCGGTGCCAAGGCCGGCCTTGAACTGCCGATCGAAAGCCACGTCCTGCAAGCCTTTGTCACCGAACCGCTGAAGCCGCTGGTAGATCACGTCGTCGCTTACGGCGCCGACCATTTCTACGTCAGCCAGTCCGACAAGGGCGGGTTGGTCTTCGGCGGCAATCTCGACGGCTACAATTCATACGCCCAGCGCGGCAATCTCGGCGTCGTTCGCGAGGTGGCGGAGGCGGCGATTGCATTGATGCCGTGCATTTCGCGCGTCCGCCTGCTGCGCCACTGGGGCGGCGTCATGGACATGACCCCCGATGCCAGCCCGATCATCTGCCCGACGCCGATCGACGGCCTCTATCTCAATGGCGGCTGGTGCTATGGCGGCTTCAAGGCGACGCCGGCTTCCGGCTGGTGCTTCGCCCACACGATCGCCACCGGCAAGCCGCATCCCTTGATCGCGGCCTACGGGCTCGATCGTTTCCGCGCCGGCCACACGCTCGATGAGGCCGGAGTCGGCCCTTCCGCCTGGCTGCAATAAGAGGCGGGACAAAATGCTGCGCATCGAATGCCCCTGCTGCGGCCCGCGCGACCATGACGAATTCCGCTATGGCGGCGATGCCTCGGTCACGCGTCCGGCCCATGACGATCCCGATCCTGAGGCCTGGTACCGTTATGTCTACGTCAGGAAAAACCCGGCCGGCCAGCATCGCGAATTCTGGCAGCACGTGACCGGTTGCCGGCAATGGCTGGTGGTCGAACGCGACACCCGCAACCACGCGATCGCATCCGTCGACTTCGCCAGGAAATCGACCGTCAGGAAACAACCGGCATGAGTTCGAACCGCAAACGCCTGCCAGTGGGTGGCCGTATCAGTCGCGAGGTGCCGGTCAATTTCACCTTCGACGGCCGCAAGCTGGCTGGGTATCGCGGCGACACACTTGCCTCGGCGCTGCTCGCCAACGGCGTCGCGCTGGTTGGTCGCAGCTTCAAATATCATCGCCCGCGTGGCATTTTTTCCGCCGGGCCCGAAGAGCCGAATGCGCTGGTTACGCTCGGGAGCGCCGGCAGGCGCGAGCCGAACCTGCCGGCGACGACGCTGGAACTCGCCGACGGCATGGTCGTGGAGAGTCAGAACCGCTGGCCGTCGCTTGCCTTCGACGTGCAAAGCGTCAACGGACTGTTGGCACCGTTTCTGTCCGCCGGCTTCTACTACAAGACCTTCATGGGCCCGACGCGCCGCGCCTGGATGTTCTACGAACATTTCATCCGCAAGGCGGCCGGCCTGGGCAGGGCCGGCACCGACCCCGATCCCGACCGCTATGAGGTTCGTCATGCCTTTGCCGATGTCGCCATCGTCGGCGGCGGCCCGGCGGGACTGTCGGCGGCGCGGACAGCCGCCGCAGCCGGCGCGCGGGTCGCGCTGATCGAGCAAGATTTTCTGCTTGGCGGCCAGCTTTTGGCGGAACCGTCCGACAGCGCAGCGGCCGCATGGCTGAGGCAGGCCGAGGCCGAGTTGGAGGACTTCGAAACCGTCGCGCTGATGAAGCGGACGACCGCTTTCGGCAGCTATGACGGCAATGTCCTTGGACTGGTCAAACAGCGCGATCCAACCGATCAGAAGCCGAATGGCGAGGCCCGCCAAACGGTCACTATGCTGCGCGCCCGCTCGATTGTTTTCGCCACCGGCGCCATCGAGCGGCCGATGGTGTTCTCGAACAATGACCGGCCCGGCGTCATGCTTGCCTCGGCCGCCCGGACCTATCTCAATCGTTTCGCCGTCCTGCCGGGCAAGAAAATCATTGTCGCCACCACCAATGACGGTGCCTGGCGCACCGCCTTCGACTATGCCGCAGCCGGCGCGGAGGTGACGGTTGCCGATCTGCGCGCCGTCCCGCCCGCAGCACTTGGCGCGGAAGCCGCACGGCTCGGCGTGGTGGTGCGGGCCGCAACGCGCATCGTCGACCTGCACGGCGGCCATGCCGTCAGGCGCGTAACGCTCAATGGACCGGAGGGACAATCCTCGGCCGCCTGTGACCTGGTCTGCATCTCCGGCGGCTGGTCGCCAACCGTGCATCTCACCTCACACCTCGGTGTCAAACCTGTCTATCGCGACGACATTGACGGCTTCGTGCCGGGCGTCTTTTCAGCCAGCCAGTTCGGCGCCGGCGCAATGATAGGAGCCTATGCGACCGCCGCTGCCGTCGAGGACGGCCATCGCGCCGGCATCGAAGCGGCAGCCTACTGCGGCAAGTCGGCGCCGGTGCCCGCTCCGTCCAAACTCGATCTCGGCGAGACCGCTACGACGCTACTTCGCGAAGCCCCTTCGGTCGGACGTGAAAAAGCCTTCGTCGATTTCCAGATGGATGTGACAACTGGGGATATCGGGCTCGCCCATCGCGAGGGCTATGAATCGGTCGAGCACCTGAAGCGCTACACCACGCTCGGCATGGGCACCGACCAGGGCAAGACCAGCAATTTTCCCGCACTTGCCGCGATGGCAGCGCTGCGCAACGCAACGATTCCTGAGACCGGCACCACGACCTTCCGCCCGCCCTATACGCCGGTTGCCATCGGGGCGCTTGCCGGGCGCGCCATCGGCCATCATTTCAAGCCGATCCGCCGCACGCCGATGCACGATTGGCACATGGCGAACGGCGCCGAGATGCTCGAGGTCGGGCTCTGGATGCGGCCCTATTTCTACCGGCAGTCGGGGCGCCACGTGAACGACGCCTATGTCGCCGAAATGCGGAATGTGCGCCAGGCCGCGGGGCTGATGGACATCTCCACGCTCGGCAAGATCGATGTCCAGGGCTCGGATGCGGCAATCTTCCTCGATCGCGTCTACGCCAACGGCTTTGCCAAGCTGGCGGTAGGCCGCGCCCGCTACGGCGTCATGCTGCGCGACGACGGCATTGTCTTCGACGACGGCACCACGACGCGGCTAGCGGAAAACCGATTCTTCATGACCACTTCGACCGCCAAGGCCGCCGATGTGCTGTCGCGTCTCGAATTCCTGCTCGACACGGCCTGGCCGGATTTGCGCGTGACCGTCACTTCGGTCAGCGACGACTGGGCGGCGATGTCGGTTGCCGGGCCTAACAGCCGCGCGATCCTGAATGCAGCGTTTCCCGCTCTCGACGTTTCCGAGGAGGCGCTTTCGCATATGGGGCTACTCGAAAGCGAATGGGAGGGCCGTGCGCTCCGCATCCTGCGTCTCAGTTATTCCGGCGAGCGCGCTTACGAAATCTATGTCGGCGCCACTGCCGGTGAACAGCTCTGGAGCCGCATGCTCGAAGCCGGCAGACCCTTCGACCTGAAGCCTTACGGTGTCGAGGCGCTTGGCGCGCTGCGGGTCGAAAAGGGCCATGTCGCCGGACCGGAGATCGATGGGCGCACGACGCTCGACGATCTCGGCCTCGGCCGCATGGCCGGCAAGCGCAGCGGCTTCGTCGGCGACGTCCTGCGACGGCGCCCTGCCCTCCGGGCGCCCAACCGGCAGCGTCTGGTCGGACTGGAATGCATCGAGGACGGAAAACGCCTGCGCGGCGGCGCCATCCTGTTCCTGCCGGATGAGAAACCCCATGGCCATGGGCGCGGTCGTGTCACCTCCGTCACTTTCAGCTCCGAACGCGGCCATTATGTCGGGTTGGCTCTGCTTGCCGGTGATGTCGCGGCAGAAGGAAGCGAGGTCGTGGCGGTCTATCCGATGAAGGCCGAAACGGTTCGCGCCCGCGTTGTCTCGCCGGTATTCATCGATCCGCAGGGAGAACGGCTGCATGGCTAGCTTGACCTCTTCTCGGGATTTCAGCCTGTCCGTGGCGGATTGTCCGCTTATCCAGATCGAGGGCTGGGACGCGACACTGAGACAATTCGAAAAGAGCGTCTCGGCGTCGCTCAACACGAAACTTCCCACCTCGGTTGGAGAGACGGTTCGCCACAAAGGTCTACTCGTCGTCCGCGTTGCACCTCGCCGCCTCTGGCTGGTTCTCGATGAGAGCGCGCAAGCGCCCGCGCTTGCCGTCGACCCCGACCTCGGCTGTTCGGTTCCCCTCGGCGAAGGTCGTGTTCGTTTGAAAATGGCCGGCCCTGGTATCGCAAGGCTTCTGTCCGGATGCATTGCCGTCAACTGGCACGCGCCGGCCGCCGCTCCGGGCCGCGCCGTGCAAACATCCTTCCATCACGTGCCCGTGCTCTTCCTGCGCACCGGCGAGACCGCGTGCGAACTCATCGTGCCGCGAAGTTTTGCCCGCAGCCTCTCGGATTGGCTTGCCGGCGGCTAGCCAATACCGGTTCCTCGGGCAAGGGCCGGCTTTAGCGGCGATCCAAGCCGCCATCACGAAGCCATCTACTCTCTTGCCGGCCAGTCCTGCAGAAGCGTAATCCCAAACTTCGGCGCGGCTACTTTGAGCCGCTCGATATCGGCAGGCGTCGGCGGCCCGACCACCTCTCCCTTGCTGCGTTCATGGCCACCTTCGGCGAGAAACTGCTCGAACACACTTGGCGTGTCTATCAGGATATAGCGAACGGGCTGATTGCCGGGATTCATGAGCTGGTGCGGGATGCCGCGCTTCAAAAACATGCTCTCGCCGGGCGAGAGCGTTCGGACCTCGCCGTCCACAATTGCGGTCAAGTGCCCTTCGATGACGTAGACCGTCTCGTCGTCATTCGCATGAACATGGATTGGCGTTTTCGTGTGCCCGTCGCTTCTGTTTTCGAAGAGACTCAACAAGCCTCCCGTCTGTTCGCCGGAGACCAGTCGCTTCATGACGATGCCTGCGAGCACGAATTCTTTTGGTTCAACATCCGTCATTGATCCAATCCTGCCAGGCACATTTGGTGGGCCCTCAAGCAGACGAGCTGCGCAGCGACATCCGGCAAACGTCGACCTGGCTCACGGGTTCCCTGTCGCCGGAGTTCCCTCTTCCCAAGCTCCGTTTGGACGAAAAGCCGGCTTCGTTCTCACCGGACATGCTGGCCGACATCCGCCAATTCGAGGGCGCCGCAGAGGTCCGCCTAACTGACGGCAAAGCTGCAACGGGCTGCCAGGCTCTCGCCAGGCCCAAGCACCGACAGTCCATTCCATTTGTCGATCGAACCACGATTGTGAGCATCGACAGTATGACTGACCGGTTCAAAACAGAAGAAGTCGCTCTCGTCCGATGGCGAATAGACCAGGTAGAAATTCAAGGGCGATGAAGCTTCAATCCGCAGGCTGCAACTGTGCTCCGGCCACGATATGGTAGCGACGCCGTTCCAACCGGCAAACAGATCGTTTATCCATCCGTTCGGCAATACGGCCGGGGCGCCGAAATCCCAGTCGGGACGAGTTTTGATATCGACAAACCGTTCAGGGAGATGGCTGGGCAGTTCGAGACAAACCTGCGAGGCCGGCGCATGAAGCGTGGTCCGTGCCGTTCTTGGGAACCATGGATGGATGCCAAGCCCGAACGGGAGCCTGACCGGCGCCTGATTGACGATGCGAAGCTTCAGCTCGAGCCCCTGCCCGGCCAGCGCGTAGCTCACCTCGGCGCGATATCGATATGGGCCGGGTCCGTTGCTGATGAGCGATAGCTTCGCTTTGTCCTGCGTCAGACTGTCGACGTTCCACGCGCTCGAAAATCCATTGCCGTGAACTGGAAATGGTTCGCCTGCGACGTTGGCAGGCAGTTCGTGGAATTTGGACTCGAATATGAAGCCGCCGCCCGAGATGCGATTTGACCATGGCAAAAGCAGGTTGCAGGCAAGGTCGAACGGTTTGCTGCTCCCGCCGTTTGGCCAAGGCCTGAAGAGCGGCACGCGCCCATAGTCGAACCTCGCAAGACCTGCCCCAAGCGATGGGACGATTTCAGCAGACAGGTCTCCGCTTCTGATCTTGATCGTCCCGACCATCCGCTTCAGACGGTATCGGCCTTGGCAGCGGCGATCGGCTGTTGATGGCGGCCTTTGCGAGCCACTGCAAGAAGGTCGTTCGACGCGATCCCGATGAGCGCCTTCATCTGATCGTGTGCATCGTCGGCCCTGCGCATCCGGATTGCCTCCAGCACGTCGCCATGCGCGCTCAGCGTCTGCTGGTAATTAGCGGTGGCCGATGTGGTCAAGCGGAAGGAGAAGCTGAGGGCGGCCGCAAGCATATTGCCGAGATTGGCGAACACCGGGTTGCGGCTGGCACGAAGGATGGCGGTATGAAACCTGACGTCGGCATCGAGACACGCAGCGAGATCGTCCTGCGGAGCAATGCGCATGGCTTCATAGGCCGCTTCGATGACTGCGAGATCGCCTGACGTCGCCATCTTGGCCGCAAGTTGGGCGGCAGCGGGTTCAATGACCAGCCGCGCCTCGATCAATCCGCGGACGAAATCGAGATCGGGCTCGATATCGCGCATCCATTCCAGAACCTGAGCATCCAGCCTGTTCCATTCACTCGACACGCGCACACGCGTCCCGGCCCGCTTGCGTGCCTCGATCAATCCTTTCGCCGAAAGCGTCAGAAGAGCATCGCGAAGCGCGGTGCGGCTCGCCCCGTAGATAACGCAAAGTTCGGCTTCCGTCGGCAGGACGGAGTGCTGGGCGTAGGAGCCGGCGAGGATGCGCTGTCCGAGATCGCGTGCGATGCGATCCTTGAGCGATGACGTGGTGCCATCTGCGGCAGGAATGTCCTGCTTGCCTTGGCCAGTCGAAGCGATCGCCGCGTCCATCGTCATGTCCTGTTCAAGTGGTACTCGGCAATTACCACAGCAAGTATCAGCAGCGAGCCCTTGGCAAGCAACTGATAGAAGGTTGGCACGGACGTCAGTATCATTCCGTTGTTGAGGACGCCAATGATCGCGACGCCCAGCAGTGCGCCGACGATCGTGCCCTTGCCGCCCTGCAAGGCGCAGCCACCCAGAACGGCCGCTGTGATGGCCTCGAGTTCCAGGCCTTGGGATCCGGATACTGGCTGCCCGGAGCCGGTACGGGCAGCCAACAGAATCCCGGCCAATCCGGCCGCCACTCCACTCATGATATAGATGCCGACGCGGTAGCGGTTGATGTTGATGCCGGAGAAGCGTGCGACAACGGGATTGCCGCCCAGGGCATAGATGTTGCGGCCAACGATCGAGCGGGCAAGGAAGAGATGGAACACGATCGCGGTCAGCAAGAGAATCCAGATCAGCAGAGGCAGGCCGAGGATTCGTCCGATCCCGATGAAGCGGAAAGTGTCGCTGAAAATCGCGATCGATTGCCCATCGGACATGATGAACGCGATGCCGCGGAAGATCGCCATCGTACCGAGAGTCGCGATGACAGCGTTGACCCGCCCATAGGTGATGATGATGCCGTTCACGAGGCCGGCAAGACCGCCCAGGACCAGGCCGGCAAGAATGCCCGCGGCGGGTGATCCGGTGGCCTGGATGGCCATTGCCGTCGATACTGTGGTCAGACCGACAATTGCGCCGACGGCAATATCGAGCCCTCCGGCGACAATAACCACGGTCTGGCTCATCGCCAGAACGCCCAGGATGGTAATGCCTAGACCGATGTTCAGCAGGTTTCGGCTGGAGAAGAACACGTCGCCTCTCAGGGTGCCGAAAATGAGCACGAGAATGGCGAGAGCAACAAGAAGGCTTATGTTGTGAATGCCGATGCGCTCTGCGATGCGCAAGGAAGCGCGCCTTTTGCCGGTTTGCGTTGTTGCTGTCCTGAGCTCAAGGCTGTTCACTGAATTTGTCCTCCAAGCGATGCTGCAGATTGAGGCATGGCATGTCTCAGGATCGTGGCCTCGTCGATGTCAGGGCGGGAAAGTTCGGCCGTGATCCGGCCTCCAGCCATAACAAGCACCCTGTCAGCCAGCCCGATCAGTTCCGGCATTTCCGAGGAAATCAGGATTATGCCGATGCCGCTGGCGGCGAGTTCGTCGATCAGGCGATAGATTTCCGCCTTGGCGCCGATGTCGATGCCGCGGGTCGGCTCGTCGAGGATGAGAAGCATCGGCTGCCGCGCAAGCCAACGCGCGAGAACGACCTTCTGTTGGTTGCCACCCGATAATTTCGAAACCTGTTCGTCGAGGTTGGGCGCCTTGATCGACATCTTTGCTGCAAGCGGTGAGACGATCTCCAGTGCCTTGCGCCGGTTGAAGAAGCCGAAGGTCGACGTTCTGTCGGGCACGCAAAGCGAGGCGTTATCAAGAATGCTTCGGAACAACAGCAGCGCCTCGTGCTTGCGGTCTTCCGGGGCAAAGCCGATACCGGCCACGATCGCTGCATGCGGGCTGTTAGGGCCAACGGGCGCACCATTCATCGTTATGGTTCCGTCGACGCGCCTATCATAGCCGACAATCGCCTTTGCCAGTTCGGATCGACCCGCACCCATAAGGCCGGCAATGCCGAGCACCTCGCCGCGGCGGACCTTGAGGCTCACATCGGTGACGTGGTCGGTGGTCAGGCCTGTCACCTCCAGCAACGGTTGCCCCGATTGCCACATCTCGCGCGTAAACAGATCGGCGATGTCGCGGCCCACCATGAGCTTGGCTATGGTCTGCTCGCTGGCACCGGCAGCGGGGGAATCATCGACCAGCCGGCCGTCCCGCAAGACGACAATGCGATCCGCAAGGTCGATGACCTCGTTCAGCCTGTGAGAGATGTAGACGATCGAAGTGCCCTCGCCGCGCAGCCGGCGAATTACTGAAAACAGACGGCGCGCTTCGTCGTCGGTCAGTGACGAGGTCGGCTCATCAAATGCGATCAGCCGGCCGCCGGCACGTATGGCGCGCATGATTTCGATCATCTGACGCTGTGCCGGACCGAGCGTGCTGCAAAGTTGCCGCGGCCGCATATCCTGCTGCATGCCGAAGGTCGCAAGCACCTTATCGGTCTGGTCCTCGAGCTTGTGCCAGTCGAGCAGGACGCCTGCCAGCCGCGGCAGTTCGCCGACGAAAATGTTCTCGGCCACGGTCAGGTTCGGAACGATCTCCGGCTCCTGATGGATGACCCGTATTCCGGCTCTGTGGCTGTCGCGCGGTTCGCTGAAAACGATCGGCGTGGAGCCATGCAGCACGGTGCCGGTGTCCGGTGCGAACACGCCCTCGAGAATTCGCATCATTGTCGACTTGCCGGCGCCATTCTCGCCAACCAGGGCAAGCACCTCTCCTGGCCGAAAGGCAATCGAGACATTGTCGAGCGCCTGCACGACGCCGAAGCGCTTCGATATCCTGTCGAGCGAGAAGAAATCCGATTGCATCAAAAGCTCACTCCCGAGGATCGATCCCGTGTGCCCGCCGACGAACTGCCGGCCCAAAGAGCGTCATGCGCACTGCGGCGCATGACGCATATCTGGTTCAGTGGCAGAGCTTCGCTTTGTAGTCCGACGCAAAATTGTCGGCGGTGATGTATTCCGGGTCAGTGAAGGATTGAACGGGAAGCTTGGTTCCGTCCTTGATGGAGGCCAAGAGAATCTTCACCGCCAGCGCGCCATGATTTTCCGAATTGAGCCACATCGTACCACGGAACGCCGAGGGCTTTCCGGATCCGAAGGCATCGCAGGCGCGGCTGCCGTCGATGCCGATCCCCATGCCCTGGTCTGCGGAATAGCCGGCATTCTCCAGTGCTCGCGCACCACCCAGCACGCCGTCATCGTTGCATGAATAGAATATCCAGTTCGTGACGCTGGGATTGGCCGTCAATGTGGTGGTCATCACATCGATGGCGTTGACCATCGTATTGTCGTAGGGGACGCGAACGATGCTGCCCGGCTTGAAATCGGGCACCGCCTTCAGGAACGCTTCTTCCGCGCCCTTGTTGCGCTGCATGCAGGTATCGGCCTTGCGGTCCTCGATCGAGGCGATGCGCACCTCTTTGCCCGCCCAGCCTTCAGCCTTGTAGAGCTTGGCAAGCTCTTCGCCCACCCGCGCACCGATATTGTAAGCATTCATGCCGACATAGGGGACCTGGGTGCCATCCTGGTAGTAGATATCGTCGTCCACCGCCACCAAGGGAATTTTTGCGGCCTTTGCTTTCTCAGCGATGACCGGTCCCAGCGCCTTGTCGGGGACGACGATGGCGATGCCTTTCACGCCATCGCCGACCATCGTATCGAAGGTCGTGATCGTCAAATTGGCGTCGAACTGAACGTCCTGCGACACGAACGCGGCCCCTGCCGCCTCAGCCGCTTTCTTGGCGCCGCCGACTTCGGCGACAAACCATGGATGGTCTCCCATCTTGTTGATGTAGCCGATCTTGATGTCGTCTGCGCTTGCTGCGCCACTCATCAGTCCGGCAGCCAGTACCGCAAATGTCGCCAAAGCCTTTGTTGTGGTTTTCATGAAGATCCTCCCTGAGCTCAATGGTGGTTGCTAGTCGTGGTAGAGAACCGAGCGCCCACCATCGATGGTGATCGTCTCGGCATTTATGAACGGCGCTTCGTCCGAAGCGAGGAAAACCGCCGTCATTGCAACCTCGTCCGGCCGGCCAATTCGCTTGGGCGGATGGAGGTCGTAGGCTCGCCGCTTCTCCTCGGCGGGGTTCGGGAATGTGTTCCAGTAGGCTTCCGCGATTGGCGTCTCGATATAGCCGGGGGCGATCGCGTTCACCCGGATACCGCGTGCGGCATATTCGATGGCCAGCGAACGGGTCAGGCCCAAAAGTGCATGCTTGGCGACCGGATACGGGAACGTATGGGGAATGATCTGGAAGGCGTGACAGCTCGCTATGTTGACGATGGACCCCGAGCCCTTCGCCAGCATCGTCGGCAAAACCGCCTTGGCGCAGAACCACGCGGCCTGGAGGTCGAGCTTGAGGCAGCGCTCCCATTCCTCATCCGGCATCATCAATGGTTCGTAGAAGACGTTGGCGCCGGCATTGTTGACGAGAACGTCGACGCCGCCATAGGCCGTGATCGTCCGCGCGATCATGTCCGCGACTGCGGATGCGTCGGTGACGTCCGTCTCGATGAACAGGGCGTCCGCGCCCTGGGCCCGCAATTTGTCGGCGACCGCTTTCCCGCTTGCCGCATTCAGTTCAGCAATGACGGTCTTTGCCCCATGCATCGCAAAAGCCCGGGCGGTGGCGGCACCTATGCCTTGGCCGGCGCCCGTGACGATTGCGACCTTTCCTTGCAGCCGGCCTGCCATTGCATTCACCAGTCAACCACGGTGCCGTCCGGCATGACGGCATTGCGGGCATGCAGCACTTCCTGCTCAAAGGGGTGACGCGCGATCACGTCCTCATTGACGGTGACGCCAAGGCCCGGCAGTTCGGGCAAGTCCCAGCGGCCTGGTTTACGCCGAATTGGCCAGGTAACGACCTCGTCGTACCAGGCGACGGCACCGGACATCTCCTCCTGAATGACGACGTTTGGCGTCGATATGCCGAAGTGAAGAGCAGCGACGCCAGCGATCGGACCGAGCGGGTTGTGCGGCGCAAGGCCGATGCCTGCCGTTTCCGCCATGGCCGCGATCTTCTTTGTCTCCAGCAGACCGCCAGTGTGGCAGATATCAGGCTGGGCAATGTTGAAGGCACGGGCTGCGATCGAGTGCGTGAATTCGCGACGTCCGATCAGCCGCTCGCCGGAAGCGATCGGCACGGCCGATCGCGCCGTGATATGCGCCAGTCCGGCAACATCTTCGGGCGGCACGGGTTCTTCCGCGAACATGATGCGGGCCGGCTCGATTGCCTTGAGGTAATCCATCGCAGCGTTAACGGATGCAGGGCGTCCATGGAAATCGACCATGATGCCGATGTCCGGACCTATGGCCTCGCGAAGTGAGCCAACCATGTTGGCGACAGAATCAACGGCTTTCGCAGGCGATACGTAGTGGGTGTAGGGAATGCAGACGACCTTGACAGCGTCGTAGCCTGCCTGCGTCACGATGCGTCCGCGTTCCACGATCGCGTCCGCGGATCCGGTCTCATAGACCGCCTTCATGTCTCCGAGGCCGAGATGCGTGTAGGTGCGCAGATAGTCGCGAACCTGTCCGCCCAGAAGGCGCCAGACGGGGACTCCCAATGATTTGCCCAGGATGTCCCAGAGCGCGATCTCAATGCCGCTGACGGCAGACATTCCCTCGACGCCAAGACGCCAAAATCCGTGGCGCGTAAGTATCTGGTAGCACTGCTCCACGTTGCGCGGATCCTGCCCGATGAGCAGGGCCTCAAGGTCCTGAAGCGCCCCAACGACGGCTCGGGTCTTCCATTCCAGCGTTGCCTCACCCCAGCCAAACAGCCCGGGCTCGTCGGTTTCGACCCGGACGAAAACCCAGTTGCGCATTTCCGCATTGCAGACGCGCGCCTTGATGGCCGTAATTTTCATTGGTCCTCCCAGACCTGCCGCCTTTTTTTGAAGGCGATATGTATGATTTATTATGGATAATATGGACGAGTCAAGCGCAACGTCGATGTGGAGCAAGGCCGCGCCTCGATGTTCAGCTCGCAACCATCATGTCCTCGCCGCCCATCCAGCGCAGGCATCAGCAGCTCACTCAGCTTGCCTGATCAGTATTCGTCAACGTCGATGACAGCCTGGGCAAAGGCTTGCGGGCTTTCTTGAGGCAAGTTGTGGCCGATACCGCCGGTGATGATCCGGTGCGTGTATCTGCCCGAGAATTTCTTGGCGTAGGAACTGCTGTCGGGACGGGGTGCGCCATTGGCATCACCCTCAAGGGTAATGGTCGGCACTGTGATCACGGGAGCTTCGGCCAGCCGGTTTTCCAGACCGTCATATTCCGGCTCGCCCTGTGCCAGGCCGAGCCTCCAGCGGTAATTGTGAATGACGATGCTGACGTGATCCGGGTTGTCCAAGGCTGCGGCGCTGCGCTGGAAGATTTCATCGTCGAAATTCCACTGCGGCGAAGCGAGTTGCCAGATGAGTTTGGCGAAATCGCGCGTGTATTTCTCGTAGCCGGCGCGGCCGCGATCCGTGGCGAAGTAATACTGATACCACCATTGAAGCTCCGCCTCCGGTGCCAGCGGCACCATGCCGACCTGCTGATTTCCGATGAGATAGCCGCTCACCGAGACGATCGCCTTGCAACGCTCAGGCCAGAGCGCGGCAACGACATTGGCCGTTCGGGCGCCCCAGTCGCAGCCGGCGATCGTGGCCTTTTCGATCCCCAGCGCATCCATCAGGGCGATCGTATCCGCGGCGAGCGCCGACTGCTGGCCATTGCGCATCGTCTCGTCCGACAGGAATCGCGTAGTGCCGTAGCCGCGCAGGTAGGGCACAATCACGCGGTACCCCTTTGCGGCAAGCAGAGGAGCGACGTCGGTGTAGGTGTGAATGTCATAGGGCCAGCCATGAAGCAGGATCACTGGAGCACCTTCGGCAGGCCCCAGCTCCGCATATCCGACGCTCAGTTTTTCGGCATTGACCTGTCTGAGCGAGCCGAATGATTCCGGCCTGGCTTGCGTCGCGGACGCCCTCGCCTCGACCATCCAAGTGGCTGCCGGCGCGCTCAAGCCGAGTTCGGTGGCGGCGAACGTCATTGCTGTCGCACCGACAATGCGCCGGCGGCGATGATCGACCGTGTCGGGAGCCTTACTCGCATTCATGATGAAGCCTCTATGATGACCAACAAGCGGGAACAACTAGACCGGCCGCTGCATCGGCCGACAGGAAATATTGCGCTTATTTCGACGGTGACTGCGGCGAATCCAGTATTGCAACCACTCGGCCAGGGGGCAGTGCGGCGAGCTCTGACTGAACGTCGGTAAGGTCCAGCGTTTCCTCGATTTCCCTCCGGAGAAATTCGAGACGTAGGCCATCCCCGCGCTTGGAAGCGGCTGGATGTAGCATCCGCAGGAACGGCAGCATGAGAATGACTCCTGATCTTCTGTTTGGGCGAGAGGATATGTTGCATCTGGTCTTATGCTCGAAGTCGCCCTCGGCTTCAGACGAGGCCCTCACGATCCATTGCGATGCGCACGGCCGGTCGGGCAGCCATTCGGACGCGAAGGGCTTGCAAAGGCGCGGGAACAGGGACGTGGAAGCGGGCCGCCCAAAGCAGCATCACGAAAAGATAAAAATCCGCGACGCTGGGTTTGTCGCCGAACAGATAGTCGGTCTCGAGCCCGTCAGCGAAGAACTCGAGTTGGCTCGTAATCGTCGCGCTCGCCTTGGCCTTTTCGGCATCGCTGCTTTGGTGCCACATCGGCTTGAAGCTTCGGTGTATTTCAGTTGAGACGTAGGTCAGCGCTTCGAGAAGGCGGGTACGGCCCAACGGCCCCGCCACTCCCAGTGGCGGGTATTGCGACGCAATCCAGTCGAGGACGGCGATATTTTCCGTCAGCGTTTCGCCGCTATCCAGCACGAGGGCTGGAACGTAGCCCTTGCGCGTGACGGTAGTGAAATCATCCCCGGAGCCTGTCCGTTTGGTCTTGAGGTTCACACTTTCGCGCTCGAAGGGAACACCGGCCTCTTCCAGAGCGATGTGGTCCGCCAGGCTGCAGGCGAGAGGGCTGTAGTAGAGTTTCACCGCTTTTCCCTTTTCTAAACCCGATTGAATCCCGCAATTGGTCGTCGCCCGGCGGAAAACCTGCCCCGCGCCACGCGAGACAACCGCTCCAGAAACTCGCACTTGGCGGAGACGACGACTACGACACCGACAGCCAGGCGTGCCTATGCCGAGGTATGGTCGGGCTGAAGTTCGGGATCGCCGTGCGCAATGCCGGGGCGTATGCCAGCTCAGTGGCCAACGTTTATCTGGAGGAATCCAGAACCTTCCATGATGGCATCATCGCCAGCCCTGCCAGTCCTTCGCTCAGGAAATCCTAAACGAAAGTATTGGACGCACGTGCCGTTGGCACGATGGCTCACACCCGGCCACGGCCGGCATATTTCACGCGACGTGAGCAGACTGGAAAGGCGAAAGCCGTGGCCTGCTTTTGCTCGATTGCCACCAACGCGATGACGCAGCTTCCAACAATAGGAGTCGCCATCATGGCCGACCTTTCCGAAACCCCCACAGCCGAGCACACATTGCGCGTCGAAGCGCCCGCCGCGATCGAGGTCGACGTCTCCTCGCTGACGCCGGGAACGTCGCTGATCGTCGACTGGCACGGCAAGCCGGTGGTCGTGCGCAACCGCACCGAAAAAGAGAGGAAGGACGGCCAGGCAGTCAGTCTCGCCGAGCTCAAGGATCCAATTGCCCGCAACGCCAACCTGCCGGCCGATGCGCCGGCAACCGACGCCAATCGAACTATGCCGGGCAAGGAAGCCTGGGTGGTGATGATCCAGGTCTGCACCCATCTCGGCTGCATCCCGCATGGTCAGGAAGGCGATTTCGACGGCTGGTTCTGCCCCTGCCATGGTTCGCAATACGACACCGCCGGCCGCGTCCGGAAGGGGCCGGCGCCGGAGAACATGGCGGTGCCGGTGTTCCAGTTCATTTCCGACACCAAGATCCGTATCGGCTGAGGCAGGGGGCATTTCGATGAGCGGCGACAAACACTCGACCTATACGCCCAAAACCAGAATCGAACGTTGGTTCGATGCCCGCCTGCCGCTGCCGCGGCTGGTCTATGACAGCTTCATCGTCTATCCGGTGCCGCGCAACCTGAACTACGCCTATACGTTCGGCGGTATTCTCACGATCATGCTGGTTTCACAGATCCTGACCGGCATCGTGCTGGCGATGCATTACGCCCCTGATACGGGGCTGGCCTTCAACTCGGTCGAGCAGATCATGCGCGACGTGAATTCGGGCTGGCTGCTGCGCTACCTCCATTCCAACGGCGCGTCGTTCTTCTTCATTGCCGTCTACCTCCACATCTGCCGCGGGCTCTACTATGGTTCGTACAAGGCGCCGCGTGAGCTGCTGTGGGTGCTCGGTTGCACCAACCTCCTGCTGATGATGGCGACGGCCTTCATGGGCTACGTGCTGCCTTGGGGACAGATGTCGTTCTGGGGCGCTACTGTCATCACCAACTTCTTCACCGCCGTCCCACTGATCGGCGACTGGCTCCAGCAGCTTTTGCTCGGCGGGTTCGCGGTCGACAATCCGACGCTGAACCGCTTCTTTGCGCTGCATTACCTGCTGCCATTTGTGCTTGCGGGCGTGGTGACCTTGCATATCTGGGCGCTTCACGTCGTCGGCCAGAACAATCCGACCGGCATCGAGGTCAAATCGAAAACTGATGTCGTGGACTTCACGCCCTATGCCACCGTCAAAGATGCCTTCGGCATCCTCGTGTTCCTGTTCTTCTTCGCCTATTTCGTTTTCTACCTGCCGAACTACCTCGGCCATCCCGACAATAGCAGCATCGCCAATCCGCTGAAGACGCCGGCCCACATCGTGCCGGAATGGTACTTCCTGCCGTTTTACGCGATCCTGCGGGCCATCACCTTCAATATCGGGCCCATCGATTCCAAGCTCGGCGGCGTGCTCGCGATGTTCGGCTCGATCGCGGTGCTGTTCCTGGTGCCGTGGCTCGACACCTCGAAGGTGCGCTCGGCGGTCTATCGGCCCTGGTACAGGGTGCTCTTCTGGCTGTTCGTTGCCAATGCCCTCTTTCTCGGCTGGCTCGGCTCCCGGCCGGCGGAAGGCGCATACGTCGTCATGTCCCAACTGGCGACGCTTTACTATTTTGCGTTCTTCATTATCGCCATGCCGGTGCTCGGGCTGATCGAAAAGCCGCGACGGCTGCCGAATTCGATCACCGAAGCAGTTCTTGAAAAAGACAAGGCCAGCGGCAGAGGCCCGATCGCCGGGCCGGAGACCAAACATTGAACTTGGCATCGCGGGGATCGTTCATGAGCTGGTGGAACTCTCCTCTGGTCTACATCGTGTTGCTCGGCCTCGCCGGGATCGTCGTTTGGTCCCTCATCCCCAGACGCTTCGCCAATGCGAAGCTGGTCGTCCAACTCGGCTTTTTCCTCGCCATGTCGGCCATGGTTCTCGACCTGCGCGTCGTGCCATACGAGACCGCAGGGGACAACGAGACAACCGGAGGAGCGATCCTCATCGGCTCGGTCAAGCTGCTCTGGTGGGTTCACCTTGCCTGGGCGCTAATCGGATTTGTCCGTATCTATCTCGTCTTCGAGCGAAAGCCGCGCGAGGCACGTCTCCTGCAGGACGTCGTGGTCGGTGTCGTCTACGCTGGAATGTTCCTGTCGATCCTGGCGTTTGTCTTTGCAGTGCCGGTCGGAACGCTCATTGCCACGTCGGGCGTGTTTGCCGTCATCCTGGGACTGGCGCTCCAGAATACGCTTGGTGACGTATTTTCGGCGATCGCGCTTAACCTCGGCCGCCCTTACGTGCTTGGAAACTGGATCATTCTAGGCGACGGAACCGAAGGCCGCGTTGTCGAGACCAACTGGCGGTCGACCCAACTTCTGACCCCGACCCACAATGTCGTGGCGCTGCCAAACAGCCTTCTCGCCAAGATCGGGGTAACAAATCTAAGCGGTCCGGACGAGAGCCATGGACTTGCCGTAACCGTCAAGGTGGCGCCAACGAAGACGCCGGCGATCATCGTAGAGCTCATGCGCACTGTCTTGCTGAGCTGCAATTCAATCCTCCAGGAGCCTTCGCCTTCGGTCACCATCAGAAGCCTGGATGCCGCAGCTATCGAGATCGAGTTGTTTTTTCGCGTCGCAAGTATCGACCAGCGAAGTGCCGCTCGGAACGAAATCTTCGATCTCATTTATCGCCATTCAAAGTCGACCGGCATGCTGCTGGCGGAGCCATTTTCGGGCTCGATTGCCATGACCAACCGGCCGGGCCACGAGATGGCGGCCTCCCATGGCTTCACCCCGATCGAACTCATCAATTCCATACCGGTATTCTCGGCGCTAACGGATACCGAGCAGGAGTCGCTCGCCAAAGCGGCCTCGGTTCGCACCTACCATAAGGGCGAAATCATCGCACGACAGGGAGAGATGCTGCCGTCGCTTATGATCGTACGGACGGGAGTCATCGTCCGGCAAATTGGCGAGGGCGATGATCAACTGCAGGAGATCGGCCGGCTTGCACCTGGCGATTTCTTCGGCGAGACCGGCTTGCTCGCCGGCATTGGCGAGATGTCAAGTTTGCGGGCAATGACCCCCATCACGGTTTACGAGATAGACCAGGAAAACTTTGCGCCGCTGCTGCACGACAGGCCCGAAATGGCCGAAGATCTTGCCGCGATCCTGTCGATGAGGGTGTCGGCTCTTAATGAAAGCGGCATCGCCGGACAGCACCACGCGGGCTCCAAATTCGCGCTCCTCAAAGCCATTCAGACAGTCTTTCGCGCCGCTCCGTTCAAGCGCGTTCGAGCACCTGGCTGATAAGGCATGCAGAAGGACAGAGATCCATGACCATCCGCCAAAGCGATATCACAGGCATCGATACACTCATCCAGCCGGCTATCCGTGATTTTGCGGACGGACTGAAGATAAGGCGCGTATTGCCGTCCTCGAATCGCCTGATGATCGGGCCCTTCATCCTGTTCGACCATTTCGGCCCCGCTATGTTCGACGCAGGTCACGGTTTCGATATGGGACCGCATCCGCAGATCGGCGTTGCGGCCGTGACCTACCTGATCGATGGCGAGATCGTCCATCGCGACAATTTGGGTAAAGTGCAGACCATCCGTCCTGGCGAGGCCAACTGGATGACGGCCGGGTCGGGCATCGTTCATTCCGAGCGCACGCCACCGGACGTTCTCCGACATGGTCTATGCCGAAATTGTGCTCACGAGCGGTGCGCGCTACCAGGTGAAACCCGAACACCGTGAGCGTGCGATCTACATCGTCGCCGGTGAGGTTGGAATTGTCGGCCAGCTCGGTACGTTTCATGAGCCGAATTAGTAGCTCTGGCGCGCGGCGTTGAGATTGTGCTCCAGGCGCCTGCCTTCCATGCGGCGAGACTGATGCTGATAGGAGGTGAGCCCCTGGCCGAGCCACGTCATATCTATTGTAACTTCGTCTCCTCTTCAGCCGAACGGATCGAGCAGGCAAAGGCGGATTGGCGCGAACGCCGCTTCCCCGGCGTGCCGGGAGAGCACGAGCTCATGCCTCTGCCGGATGGCAGCATGTGAGGGATAAGGCAGCGGATGGTGACCTCAGCGCCGCGACAGCTTGACGCCGGGTGGCGCAGGCAGACCACTACGACATCAAGTAGAGATCGTTCATCGTTTCCTCATCGAGCAAACCGTCGAACCAGACGTCGAAGATTGTCTCGAGGAGGAACTCGTCGTTGCTTGCTTCGGAAAACAGCGTCAGGGACGCGTGCAACTTCTTCGCATCAACGTCACCGAAGACAGCGCGAGCGCTTAGGCCGGAGAGCCGCTGCAGGGTGCCAACGCATTCCCGATAACGGCCTCCAAGGATCGGAAATGACAGATAGGCGCTGGCTTCGTCGAGCGATGTGATTGCATATGGCTCAGGCGCAGTACCGCTTCGCCTGGTGGCCAACCTTGGGAAGATGAACTCCATATAGGGAGTGCACATCATCCCTCGACGTAGAATGGCCAGCGCGTCGTCGTAGACCGGATCCTGTGCGCTGACGAACCTCTGCAAATCATACTCGTCAGGCATTTGGATAGATCCTTGGGAAACCCTCAACATTGGTGCCCTGACTAGCCGTCGACGACATCTGCATAGTCCGGGTGCTTGGCGAAAAAGCGGCTCATGAAGGGACATTTCAAGATCGCTTTACGGCCGGTTTTGCGGAGCAGTTCGAAGGTCCCTTGGGCCAATCGCGACGCGATCCCTTGTCCGGAAAATTCCGACGGGACTTCGGTGTGTATCAGCGCGACCTGCCCGCCCTCGAGCCGATAGTAGGCCGCCGCAAACATATCGCCGGCGATCGGCAACTCGAAACGGTGCTGTTGGACGTTTTCAACGACTTGTGCATCCATCTCTATCTCTCGATTGTATGTCACGTCTGTCACCGGGGGGAGATTGGCCGGCCGCTATCGCACCGCAGGCAACCGCAGAGTGACGGTCGTGCCTGCCCCGAGCGTGCTCTGAAGGTCGATGCTTCCGCCTGACTGCTCGACAAAGCGCTTCACCATCGGCAAACCGACGCCGCCGAGGCCTTCGCTTTTGGTGGTGAAGAACGGATCGAAGGCGCAGACCATTGTCTCGCTGGTCATCCCGATACCGTTATCCGCGACACGGATATCTACCTGACCGGCGGTAGAGCTTTCAGAGGCCAAGCCGGCATCGATCGAGATGAAACCGCCGTCAGGCATTGCATCGCGCGCGTTGAACAGAAGGTTCAGAACCGCATTTTGCAACCCAAAGCGATCGCATCTCACCAAAGGCAGGTCGGACCCAACCCGAAGCTCAAGACCGAAATTGGCATCCAAGGCGCTCCGCACGAGGGTTTCGATCTCAGCCAGGCAAGCATCTACGTTTGTGTATTCGATTTCCGCGTGTCTCGAGCCAGGCTGATGGTTTGCCGGACAAGGTCCCCAGCCCGTTCCAAAGCCGTTTTGGCGCCGGCAATTACAGGCCCAAGCGCCGGAGTCGCTTGGATGCTCGGATCGCGGGCCAGGTGGTTCAACGCCGACGAGGCGACCTGAATGAGATTGCCGAGGTCATGGACGATGCCGGCCGTCGACATTTGCACGGACATACCACTTCCAAGACCATCGGGCGGGCCGTCGAAGACATCTTCTTTTATGTCCGGACGAAACATTTCATAACCCCGTTGGCTCAGTCGACACCCATTTGCTTCAATACGCTATAATTTACGGCATTTATTGTCAATTATATCTAAGACGCCTCCGATACATACTTCTGTATATCCAAACGATAGACCAAGCTCTATTGATAGCCGATCCCGCTGATGTAGTTGGCAAGCAGCCGTTCCTGCAGTTCCTCTTGTTTGAAAAGCGCCTTCATCGCATCACGGATATCGAGGACGCCTAGCGGTTTCGAGTCAGCCCCTAGCACCGGCACATTCTGAAGGCCTTGCGCGGCCATGGTCTGCCAGACTGAATGAAGGTCGTCATCGGGACCACAGGACACGATGGACGTGCTCATCAATGCCGCAATCGGCGCTTCTGTTGGCCCTGAATTCGCCAGATGGCGGACAAGGTCGGACTTGCTCAGCACGCCTGCCGCCTCCCCACTGCCGTGGCACACCACGACCAGGCCTATTGCGGGCCCGGAAAGTGAGAGTGCTGCACTGCGGAGTGGAGCGTCGACATCAATCACCATGAGACGGGCCGATATTACTGGATGCAGACTGTCAATGCGCATGACGCCCTCCTGAGAGCGCCTCGCGGCCGCGGCCGGGAGGCTGAGATCGGTTCCAGTGTTGGTCGCCGAGCTCGGCGCCTTCGCCTGGCCGGTCAGAATGGCGCGCAAACAAGCGCCATTCTGACCCGTTCCAAAGATTAGCTCAGTGCTGCTTTGCTCAGGCCAAACTTCGCATCCCCCGAGCCCGGGACGGGTTTGAAGCCGATGTTCAGACGGTTCCAAGAATTGACCGCCATGACAACGAAGGTCAGATCGGAAATTTCCTTCTCGGAAAGCTGTGACCTGACCCGATCGTAGATCTCGTCGGGGACACCCTGCTCGGGCAGCTTGGTCAAGACTTCCGTCCATGCCAGGGCTGCACGCTCGCGAGGAACGAACAAGGTCGAATCCCGCCAGGCTGCCAGGTGGTAAAGGCGCAGTTCGCGCTCGCCATGAATCTTCGCCTGTTTGACGTGCATATCAAGGCAGAAGGTGCACCCGTTCACCTGCGCGGCTCGGACTGCAACAAGGTCGCGGATCGGTTCTTCGATCGACCCCTCTCGCGTCGCACCAAGAAATTCAATAAATTTCTTCAGAAGTTCCGGCGACTGCTCGGCATAACTCGCGCGTTGGGCGACGGCTTTTCCTTTCGGAGCGACCGGTGACGCTGCAATATTCATTACTTATCTCCTTGAGGTGTTTGCAATCCATTGCAGCGTAAGGATGACCGGTGAGACGAACTGTTGCTATCGTGCCGATGATATGTATTGCCACTCGATTGGGTTGGGGCGCCTAAACCGAAGTATAGGAGGTGGAAATTGGCACCTGACCGCTGCCCTCGGCAATTCGCTTTGGCGCAGGCATGCGACGGGCGCACAGCGTTTGGGTCACTTGAAGGGCGAGGCTGAACCGACCGGTGTCGATAGAACCTGGATCGAAACTGCGTTCACTCTTCGAAGGGAGCGTTCATCACAAGATCAACTGCCGAAGTCGCCTTGTAGCCTGAAACAAAGCGCTCGCCGAAGTCCCGGGCAAAGTTGTCGTAGGTGGTTTCCGGCCTGACCTCTGCGATATGGCAAAAGCATCGCGTCATCCGTCGCTTCATTTGGAGGCGTGGAAACTCACCGATGATCTTTGCAATCTCGGCTGACGAAATGAGGCTGTATTGCAAGCCGACGACATCGAGACAGATGCCGGCTGTGCAAAGCGCCACCTCAGCCTCCTTGTAGAGGCCGATTGACGGCGTCGAGTTGAGGGCGACGCTGTCCCAGATCAATTGGGCGCGCCGCTCGTCGAAGCCGCCCTCCCGAACGAAGGTGCGGGCAAGATCGGCGCCTTCCACTTCGAAACGGCGCGGCCCGGCGAAGTCCTCATTGAGCGTGACGTCATGCAACAGGGTTGCAACGGCAACAACCTCCGCGTCGTGCTGGATATTCTGAATCTGTCCGATCCGGGCCGCGAAAAGCCAGGATCGGACCACGTGGTTGAACAGGTAGGGTTCACATCGCTGGCGGGCATGTTCGATCGCTCGGCCAACAAGCGGAGTATCGGGGACCAAAATCCCCGCAAGTGTGCGGATGGCGATCGAATTCATGTCACTGACCGTCCCTTCGCGTACGCCCCGATGGTCCCGGGGGCTACGATTTCATTTCGCGTTCGTCGTAAGTTCCGTCTCGCTGGTGTCGACGACGAAAATAGCAAGCAGACGAGCGCCTTCCGTCTTGCTGGCGTTTTCGCTGACGGCATGACGGTCGCCAGGGAATTCCGAGAAACTCTCGCCGGCGCGATAAGTCTTCACCGGCCCGTCGTTGACCTGGCTTCGGATCGCCCCCTCCAGGACCGTGGCATAGATGAACGCGGATTTGGGATGGGTATGAGCCGGCGACGTACCCCCAGGCGCGTACTCGACGAGCACGGCTTTCATGCTCTTGCCGGGCACGTTTGGAAGAGCCTGGTCGTAGACAAGCTTTACGTTGGCGGCGTCATTGGCCATTGCTGCGGTGACGGAAGCGGAGGTGAGCGCGGCGCAGAGAAGTGTTTTGATCATGTCTGGTCTCCTTGTTGTGCGAATGGCGGGCCTATCCGATGATTACTTACTTCGGTGGTGTGTATCGGCTGAGCCAATCATCGAAACGCACGGCGCCGATGCGCGCGTTCTCGCCGGGCACCAGCGTTCGATCGTCGATTGCCACTTGGCCGTAGTAGAGCGCGCCGGGATCCGGGACGACTTTGCGCGGGTCGTTGGTGGCCTTCAGGAAGCGCTCGACAAGTTCGCTCATGCGGACACGCTCCGGGCCGGCAATTTCGATCATGCCGTTCAACGGCGCGGCAAGCGCGACGTCCGCCATCGCATCGGCAACATTATCAGCCGCCATGGGTTGGAAGTAGGCCGGCGACATATGAATGGTATCCCCGACGGCGCCCGTGTTTGCGATGGCGGCGGTGAATTCGAAGAATTGAGTGGCGTGAACGATGGTGTAGGGAATTCCGGACTCCCTGATCAGCTTTTCCTGAAGCAACTTGCCGCGGAAATAGCCCATGCCCTGCAGCCGGTCGGTACCGACGACCGACAGCGCCACGTGATGACGGACGCCGGCGGCCGTTTCGGCGGCAAAAAGATTACGCCCGGATGCCTCGAAGAACTCCAGGGCAGCCTTTTCCTCGAACGACGGCGAGTTCGCGAGGTCGACGACGACCTGCGCACCGGCAAGCGCGGCCGCCAGACCCTCTCCCGTAACGGTGTTGACGCCCGAATTCGGCGACGCCGCAAGCACGTCGTGTCCTTTGTTTCGCAGTCTCTCCACGGTCTTTGAACCGATCAGCCCGGTTCCGCCGATGACGACGATCTTCATGTCTGGTCTCCTGGTGTTGCGTGTCTATTTTTCGTTGCTCGATCGGATGCTGGGCGTTTCCGGCCTGCTACTGACTGACCGATGCAGCAGCATCCTCGATGAGTGACGTGACCTCGTCGGGATGCGAAACCATGAGCGCATGGGACGCACCCTCGATGACGACGGTCTTTACCGCATGCGCACGCTTGGCCATGAAGCTCATGACGGCTGCCGGGATGTTCCGGTCATCCGAGCCGTAGATCATGTAGGACGGCAGCGTCTTCCATGAGGCGACGCCCGAGGCTTCAGCCAGAGCCGCCTGCGCAACAGGGCGTTGAGTGGCAGCCATCAGCAAAGTCTGCTCTTGCGGAACGTCGGCGGCGAACTGGGCGCGGAACTTGGCCGGCTCGATGAAGAGGTCTTGTCCGCCGTCCGGCAACGCGACTGGAGCAAGCGCGCTCCCCAAGGTGCTGCCGGGAAACATGCTGGACAACGTAAGGCTCGATTCGCCGGTATCGGGCGCGAAACCTGCCACGTAGACCAATGCCTTCACATTGGGATTGCCATTGGCGGCCTCGGTGATGACAGGCCCGCCGTAGGAATGCCCCACCAGCACGACCGGCCCGGAAACCGACCGGACGATGGCTGAGACTGCTTTCGCATCGCTGGCAACGCCGCGGAGCGGATTAGCTGCGGCTATCGCTACATAACCGTCTTTGCTGAGCTTGGTGATGACTGCATCCCAGCTCGACGATTCCGCGAAGGCGCCGTGCACCAGTACGATCGTCGGCTTGGGCTGAGAATTCGCGGCCTGCGCCATCCCGCCGCCCGACGCGGCAAGCGCTGCGGTGAGGGCCAGGACTCGAGTTATGTTTCGCATTTGCTTTCTCCCGTGTGGCCTGTGGTGACCAATGCTCAGGAGAATGCGCCGACGCGGCCCGCCAACCTATTGTGCGGAAGGGTCTGTCATACAATGCCAAGGTGCAGGGTAGGTCACCAGGGAGATCAGGTGCCCTGCAGCATGATTGAGGTATCTATGCGGGGTGTGCATTGGCGGCGGTCGCCGGAACAGACACTGAGGGCGCGCGGCCAGAGAGTTGTGTTTGCAAGACGCCGCTGCCGCCGTGGCGAGAGCCTGGCGCGGTCGATCCGTTGAGCGCTGGTGAGCCGGCCGGATCGAACACGGCGGCAAAGCCTCCTCTCGTCAACGACATAGTTCCTGGCCTTCGGCCCGCATCGCCAAATGCCTTGGTATGGGTCAAACAGCCGGACCGGCGTTATTCGCCAGTCTATTGGCGCGACATCGCAGTCGTGGCTCAGAGCACTGCCATCCCGCCGTCGACCCGCAGATTGATGCCCGTGACGAAACTGCTCGCGTCCGAGGCAAGGAACAGGGCGGCTTTTGCCAGCTCTTCCGGCTGCCCCATCCGGCCCAGGGGTATTGCCTCCGCCATCGCCTTTTCAAACAGCCCGCGCTGCTCAAACGGTATGCCTAGCTTATCGAGAATAGCCGTATCCACCGGACCTGGGCTGAGCACGTTGACCCGGATGCCGCGAGACTTCAGTTCGATCGCCCAAGCGCGCGCAAAGGCATTTATGGCCGCCTTCGAGCCCGCGTAAACAGCATGACCGTCCAGAACCTTCTCGCTGGCCAGCGAGCCTGTGAGGATGATTGCGCCGCCATTCCGCATGATCGGAATCAGCTTCTGGACGCGAAGAAGACGCCTCGCGTATTGACGGCAAATTGCGCATCATATTCTGCCTCGGAGACGTCGGCCGAGTGCGTGATGGTGTTTATGCCGGCGTTCGCCATATAGATGTCGAGCGCCCCGAACCTCTGGCGGATCTGTTGCGCTACCTCGTCATGGTGCGACACGTCGGCCACATTTCCCTGAATGCCCAGCGCGCCTGCCCCGATCTGTGCGACCGCTTCCTCGACCGCCTGCCGCCGGCGGCCGGTAATGACGACTTGCGCGCCCTCGGCCGCAAAGATTTTTGCAGCCGATAGTCCGATCCCGCTGTTTCCGCCGGTGACCACCCCGAGAGTACGCCCATGTCGTTCCTGCCTTCGAAAAATAGTGCCGGTGCTGCTGCGATAGTCGCAACTGCTGGCCAAGAAAATTTCACGCCGAATTGAGACCGCCAAAATGAGCGGCAATCGCAAACGGCTACCGATTGATAAACTCCGGGCGCTTAGCCAGTTTGACGTCTTGCAGAGCGCTTTGGCCTTCAAGGCAGAACAAGCGCGCGGCGGCGACCCCCGACAGCGCGACGTAGTGTCGAACGCCGGCGATCGCCTCCGCGCTGCACAGGCGCAGTTGCCCGAGCGGCAGCCGTGGCGCAGCATATGTTTCGCGCCTCTGCCAGCGCTCCAGCTCGATGGCGCAGTGGTTCGGTTCCACAATCCGGGACATGAGCCGACAGAACCAGCATTCAGGCCACCGCTCGGCTATGCGAGCGCACAAGGTTTGACCTGGCGCGCCACCCGAAATGCGGTTCAGGGCGCGCGAAATATTGCCAAAGGTGGTCATCGGCGGCTCCAAGGAATTGCGGACAACATGCGGTCGTGACTGAGGGCGTGCTATCCTTTGATGAAGGCGAGCAGATCAGCATTGACCTGATCCTGGTGTGTGGCCGTGATCCCGTGGGGCGCGCCGGGGTAATAGATATCCTTTGCGCCTTTGATCAATCGGGCCGACTTGACTGCCGAGTCCTTGACGGGGACGATCTGATCGTCTTCGCCATGCAGGACGAGGGTTGGTACGTCGAACTTCTTGAGGTCCTCGGTAAAATCGGTCTCGGAGAACGCCTTGACGCTTTCGTACGCGTTCACGAGACCCGCCTGCATGCTCCAGAGCCAGAACTGATCCAGAGTCCCCTGGGAAACCTTGGCGTCCGGCCTGTTCGCGCCATAAAACAACGGTGCGAGGTCCCGGTAGTACTGCGAACGATCCTTGACGAGGCCAGCCCTTATGCCGTCGAATACCTCGATTGGCAGACCTTCCGGATTGGCCGGCGTTTTCACCATGATCGGCGGAACAGCGGCGATAAGAACAGCCTTGGCCACCCGCTTCGTCCCGTGCCGTCCGATATAGCGAGCAACCTCGCCTCCTCCGGTGGAATGGCCGACCAGCGTGGCGTCCCGGAGATCCAGCGCCTCGATCACGGCTGCAAGATCGTCCGCATAGCCGTTCATGTCGTTGCCGGACGTGGCCTGGCTCGATCGGCCATGGCCGCGCCGGTCATGCGCAACGACGCGAAAGCCGTTATGGGCAAGAAAGAGCATCTGGCCGTCCCAGGCGTCGGAATTCAGCGGCCAGCCGTGCGAGAACGTGACGACAGGACCCTTGCCCCAATCCTTGTAGTAGATTTCGGTGCCATCCTTGGTCGTGATGGTGCTCATCGTCTTGGTTCCTTTGATTGAGGGGGAAGAGGGAAGGTTTTGTTTTCGGCTCGTTGCCGAAGCAGCGCGGGGCAGTCCGGCGGCAACCGTAGAGATCAGGCCTGCCAACAAGACATCGCGGCGAGATCCGCCGACGGAGAAAAGTCCGTCTTTGTTCATCATGTCCATCCATGTGCTTTGAACATCCTGCTCACCATCACGACCGTCGAGTCGGCCTGTGCGGTCGCGTTCGGGGAGGAGCGAGCGAGGAGCGGTAGAAACGCGACGGTCGTGATGGCTTGCGAGGAACAGGATGCACCGATCCGGGCCGCGAACCTACTCTACGGAAGCATCTGTCATACGATGCCAAAGTGCAGGGCAGGCACGCCGAAGATAGGGCCGGGCTAAGGCAAGCTCTTATAGACACACGTCAATTTAGGCTTGGGTAGCGGCGCGGGGACCGACGCGGCACGGCCGGCGTCAGTTGCTGTTGCATGAAATGTTGCGAGTTTGTCGGTCAGACTGGCGCTGCCAAAGAGCGCCGCTCAGTGGTAACCGATGTTTGGCGCGGGCCTTGCCGCGAAACACCCAACAGGACCACCGATGTACATCAGGATCACCCGCAGCAGCACGAGCGTACCAACAGGCAGGAAGGCCTGGGCGCGCTGAGAAAGCACCTGAAATGGCCGGGCGGGCCGGGCGATCCTATTGGATGGGCATGGATCGGCTTGTGCCAAATTCTAGACCTCGCGCATCGGCGCGGGCAGCGTTTCCCACGCCCGGATCAGCTCACCGATGGAAGCGGCTTCCATCTTGCGCATGACATTGCCGCGGTGAAGCTTGACCGTCACTTCACTGATGCCGAGGTCGAAGGCGATCTGCTTGTTGAGGCGTCCGCGCGCCACTTCACGCAGGACCTCGCGCTCGCGCGGCGTCAGCGTCTCGACGCGCTCGATATTGCGCTTGACGATCACGGCATCCGCCCGCCGTTTGGCATCCACCGCAATGCCGGCGATCACAGCGTCAAGCAGCGTCTGATCCCGCACCGGTTTGGTGAGAAAGTCCACGGCGCCGGCCTTCATCGCCTGGACAGTCATCGGGATGTCGCCATGCCCGGTCAGGAAGATGATGGGTTTGGGGTTGCCGTTTTTCGCAAGATGGTGCTGCAGATCGAGACCGCTCGTGCCCGGCATGCGCACGTCGAGGATCAAGCAGCCGGGGCTCTCCAACACGTCGGCGTCAAGCAATTCACGGGTTGAGGTAAAGCACACCGGCAGGAAACCCGCCGACAGGATCAATTCAGACAGCGCCTCCCGAACAGAGGCATCATCATCGACAATAATGACCAGCGGCTGCTCGGCTTCAGCCCTTCGCTGCTGTGATGATGGCGTCGATCTCGGTAAGGGCAATTGGTCAACTCTCATGTTTAGCCTCCGTTTCTGGGTTGCGTAAAGCGTCGCCGATCGCCGCAAGCAGTGCCTGGCCATCGAACGGCTTGCGGAAAAGCCCGCCAATGCCCTTGGCGCGGTGCTGATCCACTATCTCGTGGCGGCCCGTGATCAGGAACACAGGCAGGTCCGGACGCGCCTTCTTGACCAAGTCACGAAGTTCAAAGCCGTCCATGCCGGGCATCCCGATGTCGGTGATAAGCATGTCCAATCCAGACAGGCCGCTGACCAGCAACGCCCCCGCCGACGAGAAGCTGCGGGCCACATACCCGGCGGACTCCAGAAGGTCCTCCAGCGACTCGAGCAGTCTTGGGTCATCGTCGACAATCGCCACGACAGGCCTCCGCTTGCTCACCCTCAGTTACCCCCTGCCCGGCGCGAGTGCGTGATCGGTATTCCCAATCGCTCGGCGATGCGCACTAGGTCGGCGAGCGACGCCGCGACCATCTTCTGCATGACGTTCCTTCTATGAATTTCCAGCGTAACTTCGCTGATCCCCAGTTCAGCGGCGGCCTGCTTGTTGAGCAAGCCGCTGACCACCAGCGGTAGCACCTCACGTTCGCGCGGCGTCAGCTCGAGATAACGTTGCTTCAACACACCCAGCTCGGCGCGCTCCGATCGCTGTACCCGATCCTGGGCAATCGCCGCATGGATTGCGGCCATGAGGTCTGCATCGCTGAAGGGCTTGGTCAGGAAATCCACGGCGCCGTGCTTGATCGCACGCACCGAGGACGGGATATCGCCATGTCCCGTCAGGAAAACGATCGGCGGATGATCGCCCTCGGCAATCTGCCGCTGCAGATCGAGGCCGTTAATATCCGGCAACTCGATATCGAGGATGAGGCAGGCAGGGACGTCCGGCTTGTCAGCGCGGATATAATCGCCCGCCGATCCGAACGCTACGGCACGCATGCCATGTGCGGCCAGCAGCTCACTGAGCGCCTCCCGGATGCGTTCATCGTCATCTACGATGAAGACAATTTGGCCGTCCGTCGTCATCACGCCGCTTTCGCTTCAATCGGCAACGTGAAGATAAACGTCGCTCCACGTGGTTCGTTCTTCTCGACCCATAAACGCCCGCTGTGCGACTCGATGATCGAACGGCAGATCGCCAGTCCCATGCCCATCCCTTGCTCTTTCGTGGTAAAGAACGGTTCGAATATCCGGTCGGGAAACTCGACGCCCCGGCCGCGATCTCTGACTTCGGTCCGGACAACATCCCCGATATGGCGCACGCGGATGCTGATAACTCCGTCATCCGCACCAGAGTCCATCGCCTCCATGCCGTTGCGGATGAGATTGACCAGAACCTGCTGGATTTGGACGCGATCGAACGCGACTAGCGGAATGTCGCTTCCGACATCAACGCTGATGCGAACGCCCCGCCGCATCGCTTCCTCGGTCACGAGGTCGCGTGCCTCTGCGATGACACTGCTGAGCGTCGCATTGGTCCTCGTCTCGGTGGATTGCTTGAACAGCGCGCGAATGCGGCCGACGACGTCCGCCGCCGAATTGGCGTCCCGGATTATGCGCTCGGCCGTAATCTTCGCGCGTTCGACGTTCGGAGGGGCGGCGGACAGCCAACGGTGGCATGCATGGGAATTGGCGACGATCGCGGCCAGCGGCTGATTCACCTCGTGCGCGATCGAAGCGGAAAGCTCGGCGAGACTTGCAGCCTGAGTGGCTTGCGCGAGTTTGTCGGAGGCTTGTCGCAGCGCTTCCTGGGCGCGCACCTCTTCGTCGATGTCGAGGGAAACCCCGTACCATTGCACAACCGCGCCGTCTTCATCACGCCGCGGCTCGACCCTGCACTCCGCCCAGCGATAGCCATCTGTTTCGCGCCAGCGAAACCGCATCGCGGAACCGCCGCCTGTTTCGAAACAGCTCAGCAACGTGCGCAGCACCTCGGGAGCATCTTCGGGATGAACCAGTTCTTGCAGCAATTCCTCGATGCGCGGCTCTCCGAGTGTTTCGAAATTGGCGATGACGGCGCGGAAATGGTCCTGGTATCGCTTGTTGAAGTAGACCGGCCCGCCGGTCGGCATCGCGCTCCAAATGCGGACCGGCACAGCGTCGATCATCTGCTGAAGCTGCAATTCGCTCCGCCGCAGCGCCTCTTCGGCTTGCATCTGATCGTCTATGTCGTGACAGAGGCCGTACCACTGCACGATCAGGCCAGCGTGATCGCGCATCGGCTCTGCCCGGCTCGACATCCAGTGATAGACGCCATCGGCGCGGCGCAGGCGATACCTCATGGAGAAGCGCTCGCCGGTAGCAAGGCAGTGACTGAGCGTATCGCCGAATGCTGCTGCGTCGTCCGGATGGACGGTGGCCGCTATCATCGCCGCCAGCCGGCCGATGCCCTGTTTGTCCAAATCCGTTACGTCAAGGCCGAGAAAGTCGACCATTCGCTTGTTGAAAAAGGTCGGCTCGCCGTCCGGCGTCAGGCGCCAAACGTGGCTCGGAACCATGTCGACAAGCTGCGAGAGCTCCCGCTCCCGGTCGCGTAATGCCTCCTGCGCGCGCACCTCATCGTCGATGTCGATGCTGGCCGTGTACCATTGCACGATCGCCCCACTCTGGTTCCGCAGCGGCTCGGCGCGGCCCTCCCTCCAGCGGTAGACACCGTCAGCGCGACGCAGGCGATACCTTATGGGATAGGGTTCGCCGGTGGCGAGGGAGCGGCTGAGCCATTCTCTCATCCTGGGTCCATCGTCGGGATGGACGGCTGCCGCGACTACGGTCGCCAGGCGGCTCGTGCCCGGCTTGTCCCAGCCCGCGATGTCGTTGAGGCCGATATAGTCTGTCGTGCGCTTGCTGAAGAAGGTTGGTTCGCCGTTGGGCGCCATACGGGCGATGTGAGCGGGGATCATTTCGACCAGCAACGAGAGTTCTCGCTCCCGCTCCCGCAAGGTCTCCACACTTTGGCGCAAAGTGAGCACCGCCGCCTGATGCTGCCTGGAAATGGCGGCCACGACGAGCGCCGAAAATGCCGAGATGGCCAGAAAAAGCTGCAGCATGATCTGGTTGTGCTTCTGGGACTCGGGATCGCCGGCAAATTGGCTGGCGCCGGATATCGTGAATACCGCCGTGATCAGAGCGAGAACGGTCAATGCTACGGCGGCGCCTCGGAACTCAAAGCGCACCGCGGCCCAAAGAAGAGGCGGCATGATGATGTAGGCGAAGGGCAGATAGCCGCTCAAGGAAAGGGCGGCGATACCAAGAAAGATCAGCCCCAGGACGCAAGCTTCCATCCATCGCGCTGCCGAGAGCTGCGCCTTGCCGCGCCAGTTCTGGAACACGACCAGCGCCAGTGGCGCTACGATCAGGACTCCCGTCGCGTCTCCGATCCACCACAGCGGCCAAGCCGTCGCAAAGGTTTGCGATTGTATGCCAAACCACGAAAGCGCCGCACTTCCCACCGTCGCGCTTGCAACTGGCGCAACTCCAGCGGCCAGTGCGACGAATGCGAGAACGTCCCGCAACGTTTCCAGCCGAACTGGGCGCTTGCAGGTCTGGTTCACAAGCCATGCGCCGGCCACCGCTTCAAGAGCGTTGCCGGCAAAGATCAGGAAGGCCGCGGGCAGCGGAGTGTGGAACCACAAGAAGTTGCTGAACAGTTCTGCCAGACAGCCCCCCAGCACCCACCACGGCCAGCTATACCTGGAGGCGAAGACAAGCGTAGCGATGAAAAGCCCGCTCGGAGGCCAAATGGAAATCCCTGTTCCAGGTATGATTGCGAGCGACTGGGCGAAGCCGCAGCCCAGGACATAGGCCGTAATAAAAAGCCCCAGATGCAAGAATTGGGGACGGTGCGACCAGACGCGCGACAACCCGCCTCTTTCAAGATCGCTAATCAGGTTGCCGCGAATCAGGCCCGGTTCATTCGTCGCGAAAGGTCGGCCACTTCCCGGTCCGGATCGGTCCAAGTCATGCGTTAACGCGAGCGTTGCGCTGGAATCGGTCTCGCCAAGTAAGTCGGGCGCTGTCGTCATCGGGTGCCCCTGACGGACAAACAAACTCTGGAGATTGTCGGCGCTTCGTGTGGCACTTGCTCTTGATAGCTGGACTGGGCTGACGGACTCACGTCGCCACCCTAATCCCGCCACGCCCCAACCGCACCTCATGGAAATCCATGCATTGCACGGGGCGGCGGCGCCCCTTCACCGAGAGCCGAAAAAACCAAGCGCTTACTGAGCGCCGCCAGTTATTGCGCAGCTTTCGCTTCAACCGGGAGGGTGAAGATGAATGTCGCCCCACGCGGCACGCTATTCTCCGCCCAAAGGCGTCCGCCGTGAGACTCGATGATCGAACGGGAGATCGCGAGCCCCATGCCCATTCCGTTCCCTTTCGTTGTAAAGAACGGCTCGAATATCTTGTTAGGACGTTCGATACCCGGGCCTCGGTCGCGGACCTCGGTCTGGATCGTGTCCTCTATCCGGCGCACGCGCATTCCGAGAACCTTGTCGCCCGCCGTGGTGTCCATCGCCTCCATGCCGTTGCGAATGAGATTGACCAGGACCTGCTGGATCTGGACGCGATCGAACGCAACCAGCGGAAGGTTGCTTTCGACGTCGATGTCCATCCGAACGCGACGCCGCATGGCTTCCTCGGCCATAAGGTCACGTGCTTCGGCAACGACGCTGGGGATCGGTGTGCTGGTTCTCATTTCAAGCGAAGGTCTGAACAAGGCACGGATGCGGCTGACGACATCCGCCGCCGAGTTGGCATCGCGGATGATACGCTCGGCCGTGATCTTCGCGCGCTCGACGTTCGGGGGCTCGGCGGACAGCCAACGGTGGCATGCGTTGGAGTTGGCGACGATGGCGGCCAGCGGCTGGTTCACCTCATGAGCGATGGATGCGGAGAGTTCGGCAAGGCTCGCCGCCTGGCTCGCACGCGCAAGTCTCTCTTGTGCCAGCCGAAGCTCCTCTTGTGTCCGCATCTCATTTTCGATGTCGAGGCAGATAACGTTCCACTGCACGATGGCGCCTTCAGCGTTGCGCATCGGCGCGGCGCGCGTCTCGACCCAGCGATATTCACCATCGAAGCGCCGCAGACGGTGCCGTCGCGCATACGGCTCGCCTGTGGACAGACAATCGGCATATCTCTCTTTGACACCTGTCAGGTCGTCGGGATGAACACCGGCGTCGAGTGTGCCAGCCAGCCGGGACTTTCCCGCTTCGTCCAATTCCTCAAGATTGTATCCGAGGAATTCGCGGAGCTGCTGGCTGCGATATATCGGTTCGCCATCCGGCGCGGCGCAATCGATCATTGCCGGCAGCGTTTCAACTAGCTGCCAGAGAGCCCGTTCTCTCTCGCGCAGCGCCTCTTCGACGCGCAGCTGATCGTCGATGTCGTGCGTAAGGCCGTACCATTGGACGATGCGTCCACCCTGGTCCCGCAGTGGCTCCGCACGGCCCTCCATCCAACGATAAACGCCATCGGCACGGCGCAGGCGATACTTCATGAAGAATCGCTCGCCGGTGGCAAAGCAGCTGTCGAGTGCTTCCCTCAGGCTGGCTGCATCGTCGGGATGGACGACGGTGGCAATGAAGGCCGCCAGCCGGCTCGTGTCCGGCTTTTCCGCGTCCGCTATGTCCAGGCCGAGAAAATCTATCAGGCGCTTGTTGAAGAAGGTCGGCTCACCGTTGGGAGACAGCCGCCAGAGGTAGCTCGGAACCATGTTGACGAGTTGCGAGAGCTCTCGTTCCCGGTCGTGCAACGCGGCTTGCGTTGTCACCAGGTCATGGATGTCGACGCTCACGCCGTACCATTGGAGAATGCTGCCATCTTCGTCGCGCAGCGGCTCGGCGCGAGTCTCGGTCCAGCGATAGCCGCCGTCGGCCCGCCTCTGGCGATATCTCTGAACGTAAGGCACGCCCGTTGCGAATGAATGGCGGATCGCCTGCCGTGCGGTGTCGATATCGTCTGGATGGATCACGCTCAGCGACGGCGAGCCGTCCGGGGCGGTGATGTCGTGGAGCGTGGCCCCGGTTACATCGGTGAACCGTTTGTTGACGTAGGAAGGCGTCCCTTCCCGTGTCGTACTCCAGATCAAAGCGGGCACGGTGTCGATCAGCTGCTGAAGGCGCCGCTCACTTTTGCGCAACGCCGCCTGCGCGCGCACCTCATCGTCGATGTCGAGAGAAACCCCGTACCACTGCACTACCGTTCCGTCGTCATCGCGTCGCGGCTCGACCCTACACTCAGCCCAGCGATAGGTGCCGTCTTTTTCGCGCCAGCGAAACCGCATCGCGGAGCCGCCGCCAGTTTCGAAACACCTCAACAACGTGCGCTGCACCTCGGGCGCATCTTCGGGATGAATCACCTCGTGCAGCAACGTTTCGATGCCCGGCTCGCCGAGCACATCAAAGTTCGCGATAACGGAGCGGAAATGGTCCTGGTATCGCTTGTTGAAGTAGACCGGCCCGCCGGTCGGCATCACACTCCAGATGCGGACCGGCACCGCGTCGATCATGTGCTGAAGTTGCTGCTCGCTCTGCCGCAACGCCGCTTCGGTGTGCATCTGATCGTCTATGTCGTGACAGAGGCCGTACCACTGGACGATGCGGCCAGCGTCATCGCGCATCGGCTCCGCCCGGCTCGACATCCAGCGATAGACGCCATCGGCACGGCGCAGGCGATAGCGCATCGCGAAGCTCGCACCGGTAGCGAAGCAACCACGGAGTGCATCGCCGAATGCTGCCGCGTCGTCCGGATGAACGGCGGCCTGTATCATCACCGCCAGCCGGCTCATGCCCGGTCGGTCCAGATCCGCTACATCGAGGCCGAGAAAGTCGACCATGCGCCCATTGAAGAAGATCGGCTCGCCGTCGGGATCGAGCCGCCAGATGTGACTCGGGACCATGTCCACGAGCTGCGAGAGTTCCCGCTCCCGGTCACGCAATGCTGACTCGGCCCGCTTCTGGTCCTCAATGTCTATTGTCGTGCCGTACCATTGAACGATGCGCCCCTGGCTATCGCGAAATGGTCGTCCTGAGCTTCGAAACCAGCGATAGACGCCATCGGCGCGCCGCAGGCGATGCTCGGTATCATAGGGATCGCCGGTTTCGAGGCAATGCCGCCATCTGGCGGCTACAGGATCATAATCGTCGGGATGGACGGCTCGACGCCAGCCGAACTCATCGTCGTCTTCGGAAGTGTTGAGACCCTCATGCGTGTTGCCGAGGAACGCCAGGGTGTTTGGGCTGAGATAGGTGAATCTTCCGGCGGCATCGGCTGCCCACGCGTGGCCGGGCATGCTCTCGATGATTTGCAGCGCAAGCGTTGCTTCGGGATCGATTTCGCCAAGTGAGTTGGACGCTGCTGTCATTGGCTTCTCCTGTCGGACAAAAAAGCCTGGGGACGGTCAGCGCTTGATATAGCACTTGTTTTCAATATCTGGACAGGCGAACTCACCGCCTAAATCTAGTTCCGCCATGCCTCGGCTGCATCTCATGGAAATCCATGCATTGCGCGGAGATATCGCCGCTACGGGGGGCCCTAACGATGGCCTCGCGCGAGGAGCGACGCGGATCGATGCATCAACACCTACCACTGGGAATACGAGCCGGACAGGTAAGACGCTCGGCTGCCTCTTCGTCGGCTGCAGAGTGAAGCCGGAAAAACCTCTGCATTCGTCATCCCTGTCTCGTCCGGTTAACACGGCTCATGAGATAATCTGGATGGCTCTCCCGACCAATACATCTGTTCCAAAGTATAGGGCGTGGACGCGGTTTTAGTTCTGCGGAGCGGCTTGGCGGCCGAGCAATTGTTTGGCGACAATGAGACAGAATGAGACAGGGCGCAGCGACCGCGAACAGCAGGACGAGCGCGAAGAAAGCTTCGTCGAACGAGATCGTGGCGACCTGCTTCTCAAGCGCGCGCTGCAGCAGCGGCAGGGCGGCCTTTGTCGCCGCAGTGCTGTCGACACTGTTCGCCAGAGCGTTCGCAGTTGCTTTCAAGCGCTGGTCTACGGCTGGATCTCCATTGACGAGGTGGGACGCCAGTATCGTCCGGTTGTGGACATTCTGGTGATCAATATACGTTTGCAAGAGGGCTGTGCCGGTCAGACCGCCCACCTGCTTGCCGAAGTTGAATAGCCCGATGCCAAACGGCAGCGCATTGGCGGCAAGGCCCTGCAGCGTAACCAGCGTCAGTGCCACGAACAGAAGGCCGAGGCCGAATCCTCGCAGCAGCAGAGCAAGGGTCAGGTCCGGTGATCCGCTACCGCTCGTCGAAGCGGACAGCAGCCACATCGCGCCTGCGAAGAGCAGAATGCCAAATGGCGCAAGCGTGATCGGGCGCATCCCGGTCCTTTGGATGACGAAGCCGGACAACAGAACCTGATCGGTAGTTCGTACTGAACCTCAGCACAGGTCGTATTATCAGTCAGCCGGATTCAGGCGCGCGAACGTGCCGGCGCGAACCTCCGTATTGCCGAAGACCCTGGCAGCAATGATCGCAGAGGGCGCCCTCTTGAAGCGTTCGGTTGTCTTAACGTTCACCTATTTTGACAAGCGCGCAACGCGTTCGCTGTGCGCAGTTGCGACGGTTCATGAAAAGCAACCCGCTATCTTGCCGCCGGCTAACGCGGTGCGACACGCAGCCCGGCGGCATCGAAGAGATGCATGCGCTCCGGCGGCAGAGCGAGGTTGATCGGCGGCCCTTGCGTTTCAACGCCCTGCTGCTTGAGAACGGCGATAAGTTTGCCGTCGCCGGCAATGGTGGCGTGGACAACGGTTTCCGGTCCCAACGCCTCGGCCAGCGTTACCCGCGCTTCCACCGATCCCTTGCTGCCATTCGAAAGTTGGATGTCGTGTGGCCGGATGCCAAGCGTCGCGTCGTCTCCCGGTTTCAGCGCGACCCCGTCGGCGGCGATCGAGGCCGACAGCCCGCCTGGACCTTCGACACGCACCTCGGCGCCGCTTGCCGAACGCACCTTCACCGGCAGCAGGTTCATCCGCGGCGCGCCGATGAAGCCGGCGACGAACAGGTTGGCCGGCGCGTTGTAGAGATCGAGCGGCCGGCCGACCTGTTCGATCCGCCCCGAGCGCATGACCACGATGCGGTCCGCCAGCGTCATCGCCTCGATCTGGTCATGGGTGACGTAGACCATCGTGGTTGCCAGCCGCCGGTGCAGGCCCGCCAGTTCAGCGCGCATGGTGATGCGCAGTTCGGCATCGAGGTTGGACAGCGGTTCATCGAGCAGAAAGGCGGTCGGATTGCGCACCACCGCACGGCCGATCGCCACGCGCTGCTTCTGGCCGCCCGACAATTGACCGGGCCGGCGGTCTAGATAGGGAGCAATTTCCAGCATGCGCGTCGCTTCCGTGATCCGCGCGTCGATCTCGGCCTTCGGCATACGAATGTTTTCAAGCCCGAAGGCGAGGTTCTGGCGCACGCTCATGTGCGGGTAGAGCGCGTAAGACTGGAACACCATCGCCAGACCGCGTTGCGCGGCCGAAACGTTGGTGACGTCGACCCCGTCGATCTCGACCTTGCCGTCGGTCGGCCGATCGAGCCCGGCAATCAACCGCAGCAGCGTGGACTTGCCGCAACCCGACGGGCCGACGAGGACCAGCATCTCGCCGTCACCGACGTCGAGGTTGATACCGTGCAAGATCTTCATCTTGCCGTAAGCGCGATCAATGTTGGTCAGCGTTATCCGTCCCATGACATCCTCACTTCAGCCCGGTGCCGGCAATGCCGGAAGTGATGTAACGCTGCAGGAAGACGAAGACGAGGACGACGGGGATCATCGTCACCACGGTCATCGCCAGGATGTAGTGCCACTGCACGTTTAGCTGGCCGGCATAGGTGTTGAGGCCGACCTGGAGTGTGTAGAGTTCCTTGCGCGACAGCACCACCAGCGGCCACAGAAAGTCGTTCCAGCGCCAGACGACCGAGAAGATCGCCAGCACGGCGAGCGCCGGTGCTGCAAGCGGCAATACGATGCGCCAGTAGATCTGCCATTCGGAAGCGTTGTCCATGCGCGCCGCATCGAGCAGCTCGTCGGGGATAGTCAGCATATATTGGCGCAGCAGGAAGACGCCGGTTGGCGTCGCCACGGTCGGCAAGATCACGCCCCACAGCGAATCGAGCAGTCCGACGGCGCCCACAACCGAATAGAGCGGCACCAGGATGACCGACAGCGGCACCATCAGCGTACCGACGATCACAAGCATCGTCAGATCGCGACCGCGGAACTTGTATTTCGACAAGGCGAAGGCGGCCATCGAATTGGTGAGCAGCGTGATCAGCGTTGCCATTGCCGTCACAAAAACCGAATTGCGCAGATAGCGCAGGAAGTCGAAATGGACGAAGGGCTCGGTGTAATTCTCCGTCGCGAAGCCGATTTCGCGCACCGGCTGCCGGTCGGCGATGTTGACCTTCACGATATCGTTCGGCGCCTGCGGATCCACCATTTGCGCCACGATGCCGATGCGCCGCACCTCGGCCAGCACCTTGGTCGAACCATCCGGCAACTTCACCCTGTAGAGGGTCAGCGGCTTGTCGTAGCCTTCGACCCTCGCGTGTTGGCTGACATAAGGCATTATGGTCGGCGGGAACTCGGCGAGCTGTGCCGGCGTCTTGAATGACGAACCCACCAGCCAGACGGCCGGGCCGAACATGATGACAACGCCGCCGAGCAGCCACAGCCAGCTCACGATATCCGTCCAGTGCCAGCCGCGACCGCCGCGCCGGCGGGTCAGGAATGTCATCACGCCGCTCATTCGCGGGCTCCTTTCCGCTCACCCCGGCGTCCAACCTGCAGCTGAACCAAGGTGAGCACGACCAGCACCAACCCCATCAGGATCGAAGCCGCCGAAGCCAGCCCCGGGTTGCGCAGCAGGGAGGCGAAGCCGATCTCATAGATGTACTGCGTGATATAGAGGGTCGAGGTTCCCGGCCCTCCACCCGTCAGCACATAGACTTCGTCGAAGATCTGCACAGCGCGGATCAGCGCCAGTACGATGACGACAAGCAGATTCGGCATCAGCAGCGGCAGCGTGATGCGCCAGAACACCCGCGCCGGCTTCGTGCCGTCCATCTCGGCCGCTTCGTAAAGGTCGCGCGGGATCGCCTGCAATCCGGCAAGCAAGATCAGCGTATAGAAGCCCATATGTGCCCAAACCGAAACGCTGACCGCGGCGGTGAAAGCCCAGAAACGGTCTGTCAGCCAATTGTGCGGCTCGCCGCCCAGATCATGGACGATCAGGTTGAGCAGGCCCTGGCGCTGCAGGATCCAACGCCAGATCAGGCCGGTGACGACGGGCGACAGCAGCACCGGAAAGAAGAACACCGCGCGCCAGAAGCTGCGCCCGACGATCTCGCGGTTGAGGATCAACGCTGTCGCCATCGACACGACCGTCATCAGCGCCACCTGCACGACGACGAACAGGCCGGTATTGTGCACGGCCTTCCAGAAGAGATCCTCGTGGCAAGTGGCAGTGTCCAGGTAGTTGCCGCAATCGAGCAGGCGCTGATATTGCTCGAGCCCAACATAGGTTCGGTCCTGCAGGAAGTAGGCCGTTCCCGACGTGGCCGAATAGAAAAAGTTGATGATCATCGGCACCAGGACGAAAATGCCGAAGATCGCCATGTTTGGGGCGAGGAAGAACGCGGCCATGCCGCCGGTGCCCGTCGCTCGCTGCCAGAACTTCAGCGGCACGTTGACGATCGACGCCAGCCACACGACCGGCGCCGCGAGGGCGGCGCCAATCCATGCCTTCAGTGTCGCGGCGGCGGTCACTTCGCCTCGGCAACCTTGTCGGCGATATCCTGGTCGATCCTGCCCCAGGCATCGTCGAGGCTGAGCTCGCCGGCCATCACCTGGCTGACGCGCGTCACCAGCGCGGCGAAGTAAGCGTTGGCCCACTTCCACGGCGGCAGCGCATCGGCCGCCGGCAGGGTTTCACCCGCCGCCTTGACGAACTTGTCGAGCGCCGGACCGACGTTCTTGTCGGCCGAGACCCATTTCAGCCCGCCCTTGTCTACGACGCCCTTGTGCGCGGGCAGAAACAGTGTGCGCTCGCTGAACTCTTTTACCACGTCTTCACGGGCTAGATAATCCATGACCTTGGCGACGTCCTTGGGATTCTTCGTGTATTTGATGGCGACCAGCGCCGCGCCGCCCTTCACGCCCGAACAGCCTGCGGTACCGCAAGGCGAGCCGGTCGCCACCCAGTCGAAACTATCGCCGATCTTGGTCGATAGATTGGCGACCTGCCAGCTGCCCGAATAATAAAACGGGATCTGGGCGTTGATGAAGTCGTCGGCGGCCGCGCGATAGGTCGAGCCTGCCGCCGAAACCCAGGTATCCTTCAGCATCAGGCCCTTGGCGGTCCAGTCGACGAGCCCGCCGACGAAAGCCTTGGTGCCGTCGTCCACTTTCGCCGGCATGCCATCGGGGCCGATATAGTTCGCTCCGAAGGAGACATTCGGGCCCGAAATGCGGTGACCGGAACGGTCGATGGCGAAGGCAGCCGGAAGCTGCTGGCTCTTCGCCACCTCGGCGGCGGCGTTGATCCAGTCGTCCCAGGTCGCCTTGTCACCGGGCAGCGGCACGCCGGCCTGTTCGAACAGCGTCTTGTTGGCGAAGCCGCCGGTGAGCGTGAGCTGGGTCATGAAACCCGGGATGGCGTTGGAGCCGTCGGGGCGCATCCAGTCCAGCGTGTCAGCGAAATTGTCCTCCCAATATTTCGGATCGGCCACCAGTGGCCTGAGATCGAGCCAGTGCTGGGCAAGCTCCTTGATGTTTGTGACGCGGGCGATGTCCGGACCCTGGCCGGCTTCGAGCTGGATGGGCAACTGCTCCTGGATCACCTTGTAGGCGACGTTGTCGAGCGTGACGTGGATGTCGGGATTGTCCTTCATGAAGCGGTTCAGAATGTCCTGGATGACATCGCCCTCGACACCGTCCGAATACCACATGATGCGCACGTCGCCGGCAAACGCGCTGGTCGATGCGAGCAGGCTGACCGATAGCGCGGCCAGCAAAGTGCGGGTCTTATTCATGCTTCGTCTCCTCCTTTAGCGGGGCGGCGCCCCGATGGTTCAAGCCTGCTACGCCCTCCTCCTCTTGAGCGTCGCAGCCGATCTCCTCCCTACTCTCTGTGCTTCATGCGCATCGCCTCACCGCGCACGGTCCAGTTGGCCGGATCGAGTGTACGTCCCTCAGCCACGATCCTTGCGTCGGCGAGGAAATGCACCGTGCCGTATTCCGGATCCTCGACGATCAACTCGCCGTCGGGACCCGACCGCACCGACAGGTCCCCAAAAACGGCAGTCCAGGCGTCGAGGGCCGGCCGATTGGCATTCCGGTCACCGAGGCGAATGATCCATGTCGTCCTGCGTCCCGCCGCCCGCAACTCGTTGCCGGCCGTCGGGCCGGCCACTACCTGCGTGAGCGGAACATCCGTCTTCAGCATGACGAAGGCGTCGCCCGATTGCGCGAACGCCCGATCGCCACCCACTTGCACGGCATCGAAGGCACGTACGGGAAACCAGGCGTGCGTGAAGTCGGGCTGTTCATCCGAGCAGGAGAAGCTGACGACGGCGAGGTCGCGGTATTGGTGAAGGCGGGGCAACGTGCCTGAGCCACCCCAATATGATGGTCTGCCATATCCCGACTGCAGCACTTCGCCGGGGTGGTTGATCCAGATCTGCGCATCCGGATTCTTGCCCAGCCGGGCGTGAATGACGGTCTCCTGATAACCCCATTGGTTCCAGCGGTAGCCAGCGGCGCTGCCCATCGCATGGTCGCGCGTCTTGTAGTGGTAGAGCCGCGCGAAGCGATTTTGTCCCTGCGCAAAAGTCCATTCCCACGCCGTATCGTCGGTGAGGGAAGCAATGGCTGCCAACCCGTCCGGAACGCTCAAATCGTGATCCCGCAGGCAGAGTGCCAGCTGCGGCAGCGCGTGAAAGCGCATGCCGTAGCTGCCCTTGCCCCAAAGCATGCGGCAGATGCCGGATAATTCCAGGGAACACGCGGCGCGCAGCGTGTGCTCATAGGAGCGGCCCTGCGCCCCGGTGAGGATGCCGCGATGCGCCGAGCGGGCGACGAGTTCAAGCAGGCGTATGATTGCCTTGCCGGCACGTTCGGCGATGTCCTTGTCCGGGGCCAGCGCGTAGAGCGCGCACAGGCCCTTGAGGTCGATCGGGAAATAAGGCGCCGAGTTGAACTCGGCCATCTCCCATGCCTCGAAATGGTCGAGCCAGGCGCGTACACGCGCTGCTCCAACCGCGGACTGTTCGCGGCCAAGGCGGCCCGACCGCACGAACCGCACATCAGGCAACAGGCCCCCGGCAATATAGGCGGCGGTGTGGAAGAGCAGCGCGTGGTTCTCGGAGAAGTACCACTGCACATCATTGCCGGGCTCGTCCATCCAGTAGCGATAGCCGAGGATGGCGTTGTCGACGCGCGCGCGCAGGCTCGCTTCCAGCCGATCGCCATAGGCCTTGCGGCACCACAGCAGCGGCACCAGGATGAAGTCGGCGCAATCGTGACAATCCTCGATCGCCGGCAGCGTGCCGGAGATCATGGCGTCGGTCTCGGCGCCCTGCTGTCCGATCGCCAGGCGCGCCAGCGCGCGCACCGTATCGGCCTCGGCGTGACCGGCGACCTCGCGCAGGGCTTCATCTATACGCGCGGTAAGCGTTTCCGGCGCATCGCCCTGACGGCGCGTGTGGCATATCTCGACGCCGAAGACACGCGATACGGCATGGTCTGCGACCGTCAGCGCCACCTTGAAATGGCGAAAGTCGGCCGGCAGCTGCTCGGTATCGGCGATCGGCAGCCGCGTCTGGCCCGCCGGCAGATCGAAGGCGAAGCGCACCGGCGTCTCGATCGACATGAAATCGCCTTCGATCTCGATCTCGACTTGCGCGTCGCGCGGCAGGGCCACCCCGGTGACGAGCGCCACCTCGCCGCCGTCATAGGCGGGACGGTCGAAATGCATGTCGTCAAGGGCTGCTTCTATCGCATCGGCAACGCCGCTCTCGACTTCGATCCGCAGTGCCACCGAAGCAGCCGGACCGGATAGATAATCGAGCTGGAAATAGTAGCGGGCGTCGCGCTCGGCGAGATCGTCGAACCACACGCGAATGTCGTTACGGCCGGCCCGCAGCGCGATCTTGAAGTGCTCGGCACTTTCCAGATTGCGGCCGTAGGGCGCCATCCAGCCGGCTTCCTCGCCATTGGCAAAGAGTGTGGCGCCGCCGCATGTGCGCAGCCGCACCAGCGCCTCGCCAGTCGAGGCAGCCTCGATGGTGGTCTCGGCCCAGGTTCCAAGCACCGTCGGCCGGAACCAGAAGCCCGATAGGTCGATGCGCGGCGAGGCGAAGGGCAGCCAGATGCGCTCGGCGCCGAATTCGGCGCTGACCTGTGGTCGCTTGCCGCGTCGTTCCGCTGCGAACTGCGTGCGGCACGGATATTCGTGGGGAATGAAATTCTTGTGCTTGGTCAGGAAGAAGAAGGGATCCATCTCGCCTTGCATGGGCTGGTCGGCCACGTCGTAGCGTTGCTCGGCGATAGACCCGAGCCGCCAATAGACGATTGGCTGCCCCGCCATGAGCGGCCGGCGCAGCGTAAAATCCGTCCGAACGCTTTGCGCGGCCTCGCTCATCGCAAATCCTTCACGGCAACTGGATCGACATCGGTGTAGGCCTGGTTCTCGCCGGTCATGCCCCAGACGAAGGCATAAGGGCCGGTGCCGGCACCCATATGGATAGACCAGGCAGGCGACAGGACGACGTCGCCGTCAGCGACCATCAGGTGGCGCGTCTTGTCTGGCCGGCCCATCAGATGGATTACACGGTCGGCCTCGGCGAGGTCGAAATAGCAATAAGCTTCCATGCGCCGCTCATGCAGATGCGGCGGCATGGTGTTCCACACACTGCCCGGCGCGAGGTCGGTGATCCCCATCAGCAAGAGGCAGGACGGGGCCACTTCGGGATGGATGTACATACGCAGCGTGCGCCTGTTCGCACGGGCCTCCTCGCCGAGCACAAGCGGCCTGGCTTCGCTGCTGACGATGAGACGGTGCGCAATATCGGCGCCAGCCGGCACCGAGTTCATGTAGAAGCGTGCCGGCCTCTCCGGATCGTCGCTCTCCAGCGTCACCTCACGCGCTCCGCGTCCGACATAGACGATGTCGCGGTTAGCCACGTGAAAGCGCCGGCCGTCCACCGCGACCGTGCCATTGCCGCCGAGATTGGCGATGCCCATCTCGCGCGCGTCAAAGAAGAGCGGGGTGCCGACTTCGGCCCCGTCGCCGAATGCCAGCGGGTTGGCCAGCGGCACCGCGCCACCGACGATCATGCGGTCGACATGGGTGTAGACGAATTCGATCGCGCCAGGCCGGAACAAGCCGTCGACGAGGAACTCGGCCCTCAGCCGGTCCGTGTCCATGCCGGCAATATCGCCCGGCGACGCGCCATAGAGCGTCCGCATCATGCCGCCTCCACCTTCGACTGCAGATGACGCGCCCCTTCGGTCAGGCACAGAATGGCCAGCGCCTGCCCGTAGCCCGTCGGATGGATGGGTATATCGCGATAGAACTGCAGGTCGGCGCCCATGCGTGTGCCATAGGACACGTTCGCCACCACACCTTTGTCATCGATGTTGGCTACCACGGCTTCCAAGGCGCGGAGGCCGGCGGCACGGCACTCTGTCGAGCCGATTCCGAGCCGCGCGGCCTTCATCAACCCGTAGCCGAAGCCGGCCGTGGCGGAAATCTCCTCGTAAGATGTCGGGTCGTCGAGCAGAGTGTGCCATGCGCCCGAACCTGCCTGCACCTCGAGCAGGGCGTTGATCTGCGTGTCCAGCACGCCGAGCAGATAGGCCCGGACCGAAGGTGCAATTTCGGCGAACTCCACCAGTTCCAGGATGCCGACGGTAATCCAGGCATTGCCTCTCGCCCAACGCGCGCGGGCGAAATTGTGCCGTCCCGCGAACGTCCAGCCGTGAAACCACAGCCCTGATGCCGGGTCAGCGAGATAACGGGCGTGGACCAGGAATTGCCTTTCTGCTTCCTCGACGAAGCGACGCTGGCCGGCAGCCTGGCCGTAGGATGCGAGGAACAGCGCCACCATGAACAGCGTGTCGTCCCACAATTCGTCGTCGTTGACCCGGTCCGAAACATCATGCTGGAAACCGCCTTCGGGCGTCCGTGGCAAGGCGGTGGCCACCCGCTCGGCCCATTCGCGCAGCACCGGCTCGAAGCGCGGCTGGCGCCGGCGCCGCCACAATTCGCTTAGCGCCAAAAGGGGCGCGGTGGTGTTGACGTTCATCGCAGGGAGACCGGCAGCGATGCGTCGGTCGTACCAGGCCTCGATCGTCTGCAGCAGCCGATCGTCGCCGGTCTGCGCCCACAGCCGAATCAGCCCGTAGAGCCCGACGCCTTGCGGCCATTCCCAGCTGTCGAAGCTGACATAGTCGCCCGGCGTGCCGTCGAGATTCGGCTCATGGAACCGCCCGTCATGACGCAAGCCGGTCATGCCGGCCACAAGGCTGGCAAGCACGGAATTCAGGCGTTCGGCCGATAGCGGCATCACTCCTCCCGTTTCTCCCGCTTCATCGGAACTGTTTCACAGCCATTTTTCTTGCGCAATCTGAAAATTTTTTGCATTAATCGGATGACTTTGCCGGAGGTGACGGAGCGGATGAATATCCAGGGCAAGCGCGGCCGCCCCAGCCGCCGCATTCGACTTGAAGAGATAGCGGCGCGTTGCGGCGTGTCGGTCAGCACCGCCTCCCGTGCGCTGAGCGGCGTCGGCGGCGTGAGGGACGAGCTTCGCACCAGGATCATCGAAACGGCGAAGTCGATGAACTATGCCATTCCCGCCTCGGTTGCCGGCCGCAAGGTCATCCTGGCCGCAAGCAGCGTGGCAATGGTGGACAGTGCCCGCAATCAGTTCACCTACCATGTCCTTGATGGACTCAACGAGCGCGCCCGGTTGCTGGGCGTCGAACTCGTGACCCGGCCGGTTTCGGCGCCCGAGGACGAAATCGCGCTGCTGCGTGAATCCGAGCGCGACGACAGCGTCGCCGGCTGCCTGTTTCTGACGCTGGACGATGACGATGTGCTGACGCTGACAGCCGGATTCGCCAAGCCGATCGTGCTCGTCAACGGCGACGATCCCTCGATGCGCCATTCGAGCGTGACGCCCTGCAATCGCTCTGCCGCCATGCTTGCGGCGCAGCATCTGATCGGCCTCGGCCACCGCCGCATCCTGTTCCTGATGCGGCGTGGCCGGCGCACGATCGAGCGGCGCTACGAAGGTTGGCGCGACGCGCTGATCACAGCCGGAATTGCCGGCTTCGACGACTTCGTGGTTGAGGTGCAGGACTGGCTGCCGGAACTTGCGAGCAGGGCCGTGACCGAGCGCATCGCGGCCCGTGGCCTCGATTTCACCGCCGTGCTGACGGCCGGCGACAGCTTGGCGTTTGGTGCCATCGCCGGCGTCCAGGAGGCCGGATATTCGGTGCCTGGCGATGTGTCCGTGGTCGGTATGGACGACTTGCCGCTCGCTGCCTTCTGCAACCCGCCGCTGACGGCGATGCACATTCCCATGCGCGAGATCGGATCGGCGGCGCTTAGCCTGCTGCTCGACGATATGGCCCATTCGGGGTCGCCGCCGCGTCGCGTCGAACTTGCCTGCAATCTCGTGGTGCGCCAGTCGACGGCACCAGCCCGAAGCGGCGCCGGCGGTCATCAACTGGCCTCTTGAGCGCGCGACTTGCCGCCAGCAAAGAGCAGCGGCAAACCCTCTTGCGTCTGCAGTTCAAGGACACGTCCAAGCAGGATCATATGGTCGCCAGCCGGGAAGCGGTCGGCGACGCTGCATTCGAACCGCGCCAGTGCGCGCGGCAGCAATGGCACGCCGTGCTCGCTCCACGACAGGTCAAGATCGGCAAAGTCCGTCCCCGACTTCGAAAAACGCCAGCACAGATCGATTTGATCTTCCGCCAGCACGTGAATGGCGTAGTGCGCGGAATTGGCGAAGGCTTCGAACCGGCGCGAGTGGCGGCCGATAGACCAGAGCACCAGCGGCGGATCGAGCGACACGGATGAGAAGCTGTTGGCAGTGATTGCGACCGGGCCGTCGGCCGTGCCGGTGGTGACGACCGTGACGCCGGTGGCGAAGCGCCCGAAGGCATTGCGCAAAAGGCGTGGATCGCACACGACATGCTCCATCAGCGACGCTCCCCCGTTCCCAATGGTGTCGCCGGGGTCCGTTCCGGCACACGGCCATAGGCGTGCGGGAGCGAGCATGTCTTGAGCTGGGGCAGCACCTTGGTGCCGAAATGACGCGCCTCGTGGAGATGCGGGTAGCCGGAAAAGATGAAGGCGCGGATCCCCATCTTCATATACGTCTCGATTTCCGACAGAACCTGATCGGCCGAGCCCACGAGCGCCGCGCCGCAACCAGAGCGCGCCCGCCCGACGCCCGTCCACAGATGCGGCTCGACATAGCCTTCGGCATCGGCGATCTGGCGGTTCCTGGCTTGGTGCGATACGCCGAGCGATCGGGCGTCGAGCGCGCGCTCGCGGATCGCCCTGCCCTGCTCGTCGTCCAGCTTCGAAACCAGCTCCCGGGCATATTCCTTTGCCTCGGCCTCGGTATCGCGCACGATCATGTGGACGCGCAGGCCGTAGTCGAGCGTCCGCCCATGGCGCTCGGCGCGTTCGTGGACGGCCTTCATGCGGCCGGCAAGTTCCTCCCTGGTTTCCGGCCACATCAGGTAGACATCGCACTGTTCGGCGCAAAGCTCGAGCGCGTCGGGCGAATAACCGCCGAAATAGAGCAGCGGGCCGCCATTTTGCTGATAGGGCTTCGCTGGCGCCGTCGAGAGTCCTTTGTAGCGATAGACCTCGCCCTCGAAATCGATGCTGTCCCTGGTCCAGGCCTGGCGCAGGATCTGCACAACCTCGCGCGAACGCTGATAACGGTAGGCGCTGTCGGCCGTCTCGCCCGGAAAGTCAGACGAAATGATGTTCACCGTCAGCCGGCCTTCCAGCATGTGATCCAGCGTCGCAATCGTGCGCGCCAGCATGATCGGCTGCATCTCGCCGCAGCGCACAGCGGCGAGCAGATTGATCTTCGAGGTGATCGGCGCGCAGCCGGCTACGAAGCTCAGCGTGTCTTGGCCGACCTGATAGGACGACGGACACAAGATGTTGCGGAAACCTAGTTCCTCGGACGTCTTCACGATCTCGGAGCAATGCGCCCAGCTCGAGCGCAACGCGCCGTGCGGCACACCGAGATAGCGATAGTCGTCCGAGCAGAGTGCGGCGAACCACGAGACTTCGGCTGCATCGAGATCCGGCGAGGTGATTGGGACGATGCTCATTGCCACTCTTCAAAAAAGAAGCCCGGGCCATTCTTCAAAGAGGTCCGGAGCTGCGAATAGGGCTTGCTTAGCATTCGTTTTGGTGTAGATCAATACTGGATCAATTTGAGCCAAACCCGAAACCGGGATGCGATTGGACACCGGATGCATTTGACAAGGGCGGACCCCGGCCACCGATCCAGCCAGATGCGCGGGCCCTTGCCTGTGCACTTGCAGACCAGCGAAATGCTGATCCGCGAAATCGCGGCCGGACGGCTGGCCGACGGGGCGCGGCTGCCGCCCGAGCGCGAGATGGCCGCGAGCCTCGGGATTGCCGTCGGCACGCTCAGGCGGGCGCTGGCAGATTTGACCGAAAAGGGCCTTCTCGACCGCATCCAGGGCTCGGGTAACTATGTGCGGGCGCGCGGCGACCTGCTCGGGGTCTATGCTTTCTTTCGCCTGGAGCGTATCGGCGGCGGCGGCCTGCCGAGCGCCGACGTGCTGTCCGTCGAGCGACTGCGCAAGCCCGCCGACATGCCGCAATTCGGCAGCGCCGGCGAAGCCCACCGTATACGCCGGCTGCGGCGGCTCGACGGCGAGCCGGCCGCGGTCGAGGAGATCTGGCTGGACGTCAGCCGCGCCGAGCGGCTCAAGCGCGAGGATTTGTCGGAATCCCTCTATCTCCACTACCGGCTCGCGCTCGGCTTTTCGATCGTTCGCGCCGAAGACCATGTTGCCGTCGCACCCGCGCCGGACTGGGCCCCGCTCGAATTCAGGCCACCGCCGGGGACGGTCGTGGGGTTCATAGAACGTATCGCCTGGGCTGGCGACGGCGCCAGCGCGGAATATTCCCGCAGCTGGTTCGATCCGGGCGCGGCGCGGTACGTCACGCGTTTCAGATAGGCCGGAGGAAGACGCAGCGTGACCAGATCATCGATCGGCTACGGCATCATCGGCTGCGGCATGATGGGCCGCGAGCATATCCGCAATATCGCTCTGTTGCCCGACGCGCATGTGGCCGCGATCGTCGAGCCGGACCCCGGCATGTTGGCGGCGTCGCTGGCGACGGCGTCGGGCGCGCGATCGGCGGCATCGATCGCCGAACTGCTGGCCATGGATGAGGTGGACTGCGTCTTGATCGCCAGCCCCAACCACCAGCACCTCGGTCAGATGGAGCAGATCGCCGCGCTTCGACCACTGCCGGTACTGGTGGAAAAGCCGCTCTTCACCGAGGGCGCCGACGAGGGGCTGATCGCGGCGTTGAAAGCTCGGCTTCCGCTCGTCTGGGTGGCTATGGAATATCGCTATATGCCCCCCGTCGCCCTATTCGTCGAGCAGGCGCGCCACGCCACCGGCGGCATCCGCATGCTGACGATCCGCGAGCACCGCTTCCCGTTTCTGGCCAAGGTCGGCGACTGGAACCGCTTCAACCGCAACACCGGCGGCACGTTCGTCGAGAAGTGCTGCCACTTCTTCGACCTGATGCGGCTGATCCTCGGATCGGACCCCGTCCGCGTGATGGCGAGCGCTGGACAGGCCGTAAACCATCTCGACGAACGCTATGGCGGTGAGAGGCCGGATATCCTTGACCATGGCTATGTGCTGGTTGATTTCGCGAGCGGCGCGCGCGCCATGCTGGAACTGTGCATGTTTGCCGAGGGCAGCCGCTACCAGGAGGAACTCTGCGCTGTCGGCGGCGACGGAAAGATCGAATGTCTGGTGCCCGGACCAGGCCGTTTCTGGCCGACCCACCTTGGCCCTGCGCCAGTGCCCCAGTTGATCGTTAGTCCGCGCAATCCGCCTGGACCACGACTGCTGGAGATTCCCGTCGACCCCCGGCTGCTCGAGGCAGGCGACCATAACGGTTCGACCTATTTCGAGCACGCCCGCTTCACCGCTGCGGTGCGCGGACAAGGCAAGGTGGAAGTGACCTTGCAAGACGGCTGGTGGGCCGTCGTCATGGGTGTTGCCGCCCAGAGATCGGCCCGCGAAGGCCGCGCCATCGAACTCGCCGGTGAATTCGCGTTGCCGACCTAGGCCGACGACGCATTACCGGACCACCGAGTCAGATGCGCCGACCGGTTGCTGCGTCGAACAGATGCGCACATGCGCGGTCGATCTCGATCCGCACCCCTTCGCCTTGCTTGAGCGCAAGCCTTTCTCGGAAGAGGCAGGAGATTTCTTCACCGGAGCAGTCGACGCTGGCGAAGATTTCCGAGCCTGTCGCCTCGAGAAGCGTGATCGTGCCCGGCACGCCCTGCCCGGTTGCCCGGATATGTTCCGGGCGAATGCCGTAGACGAGTTCGCGTCCTGCGGTATCCGCCGGCTGGGCGCCTTCCGGCAACGGCAGGACCAACCCGCCGGCGCTGCGGAACACGCCCTCCTCGATGCGGCCGGCGATGAAGTTCATGGCGGGCGAGCCGATGAAACCGGCAACGAAGAGGTTGGCCGGATGGTCGTAGAGGTCCAGCGGCGCGCCGATCTGCTCGACCAGGCCGTCATGCAGCACGACGATCTTGTCGGCCATCGTCATGGCCTCGATCTGGTCGTGCGTGACATAGATCGTCGTGGTACCCAGCCGCTGGTGCAGGGCCTTGATCTCGCCGCGCATCTGGACGCGCAATTTGGCATCGAGGTTGGAGAGCGGCTCGTCGAACAGGAAGACCTGTGGGTCGCGTACGATCGCGCGGCCCATGGCGACGCGCTGGCGCTGGCCGCCCGAAAGCTGGCGCGGATAGCGGTCAAGCAGCTTTTCCAGGCCGAGGATGCCGGCTGCCTTCCGGACCCGGCCAACGGTGTCGGCCGGATCGGCTCTCTTGATCTTGAGGGCAAAGCCCATATTGTCGGCCACAGTCATATGCGGATAGAGCGCATAATTCTGGAACACCATGGCGATGTTCCTGTCCCGTGCCCGCAGATTGTTGACCATACGCTCGCCGATGGCGATCTTCCCGCCGGAGATCGTCTCAAGGCCTGCGATCATGCGCAGCAGCGTCGATTTTCCGCATCCCGACGGGCCGACCAGGATGACGAATTCGCCGTCGGCGATGTCGACGCTGACGTCGTGAATGATCTTGGTGGCCCCGAAGGCCTTCTGCACGTTGTTGATTGTTACCGATGCCATTGGATCTTTCCTGGAAAAAGAGTGATGTCAGGACGCGCCCTCAGCCGCCCTTGACGGCGCCGGCGGTCAGCCCCGCGACGATCTGCCTTTGCGCGAACATGGTCAGGATCAGCACCGGCAACGTCACCACCAGCGCCGCCGCGGCGAGCGGCCCCCAGCTGACCTGCTCGTAGGACAGCATGTTGTAGACGGCGACCGGGAGTGTGCGCGTCTCACGGCTGGCGAGCACCACGCCGAAGACGAAATTGTTCCACGAGAAGATCACGGACAGGATGAAGGCGACGACGATGCCCGGCTTGGCGATGGGCAGGGCAACCAGCCGGAAAACCTGCCAGGAGCTGGCGCCGTCGATGTTGGCCGCCTCTTCCAGTTCCATCGGCGTGGTCTCGAAATAGCCGATCATCACCCACACCACGATCGGCACCGTCACCACCAGATGGATGATGATCTGCGGCCACAGCGTGCCGAGTATCCCGATCCATTGGAACAGCAGAAACAGCGGGATGAGATAGGATAGCCCAGGCGTCATGCGGGCGATCATGATGACGACCGCCGATCGTTCAGCCTTGAGCCGTGCGATGCCATAGCCGGCCGGTACGCCGATCAGCAGCGCCAGCAAGGTCGCCGTGCCGGTCACCAGAACCGAATTCCAGAGATAGAGCAGGAAATTGTTCTCCTCGAACACCTTTACATAGTTCGACCAGGCGAAGCGTTCGGGGATCAGGATCGGCGGATAGGCACCGTTGTCGATCTCGAATTTCAGCGACAGCGAGATCATCCAGAGGAAGAACAGGATCGCCGGCGAAACGAAAACCAGGGCAGCGAAAAACAGACCGATCTGGTTGAGCAGCCGTGAACTCATCTATTTGCCCTCCGTATCGATCCACTGCGAGCGTTGGCGCAGCATCAGCAGGACAAACGACAGGGCCACGATGACAATGAAGAACACCACGGCCATGGCCGAGCCGTAGCCGATATCGTAGTAGGAGAAGGCGGTGTTGTAGAGATAGATGTTGATGGTCTCCGACGCCGTTCCCGGCCCGCCCTGGGTCATCGCGTAGATGATGTCGAAGCTCTTCAGCGCATCGATGGTGCGGATGATGACCGCGATCATCAGGAACGGCGCGATCATCGGCAGAGTGAGATAGCGGAATTGCTGCCAGGCATTGGCGCCGTCGATCTCGGCGCTTTCGAAGGGCTCGCGCGGCACCGAGGCCAGCCCGCCAAGCACGATCAGCATGACCAGCGGCGTCCACTGCCAGGTCTCGACCCCAACCAGCGACGGGATGACCGTGTTGGCGTTGAATATCCATTCCTGAGCCGGGATGCCGACCAGCGACAGCAGGTAGTTGAGCACGCCAAGCTGAGGATGGAACATCATTGTCCAAACCAGTGCGACGGCAACGGGTGTCGCCATCATCGGCATGACGAAGACGCCGCGTAGCAAGCCGCGCAGCGGAAACCTGGCATCGAAGATCAGGGCGGCCAGAGTGCCCAGCAGCATCGGCGCTGCAACCGAGAGGAAAGTGTAGGTCAACGTATGAACAAGGGATTCCCAGAAACGTGGGTCGCTGGCCAGGCGGAGATAGTTTTCCATCCCGGCAAAGCTCCGCGACTGGCCGAGCGTCCAGCGATTGACGCTCATCCACAGGGTGAAAGCCCAGGGGAAAACGATGACGGCGCCGACGACGACGAGTGCGGGGACAACGAAAGGCCAGTAGTTGGGAGCCAGCCGGATCGTCTGGCTCCCGTCGATAACCGGCATCGTCACCCCGGTCTGTTCTGGGGTGGTGGCCGACATCAGCCCTGCTCGCTCCTGTCGAGAACCGGCTGGAACTGTTCGGTGGCCTTCTTCAGCTCCGCGGCTGGATCGGCGCCGGCAATCATGTTGGTCAACGCCACGCCATAAATGTCGCGGAATTCCGTGACGGGGATGATGACCGGCAGTGCCAGCCGACTGATATTGCCCGAGCCGACCACGGCATCAAGCCAGCTTGCCGGCATGGTGACGCCTTCACGCACCTTGGGATCCTCCAGCACGGATTTGCGGAACGGAACGCCGGCCCCGGCCTGCAACAGCCGTGCACCCATGGTTGGCGATACCGCCCACTGGCAGAACAGATAGGCAGCCTCCTTCTTCTCGCTGGCGGCGGTAACGCCAATCCCGTCGCCGAAGGTGCCCGAGGCATGCGCCTTGGGACCCTTGGGCATCACGCCGTAACCGACCTTGCCGACCACCCTCGATTTTTCCGGATTTTCCATCGGCGGGGCAAAGCCCACGCCGTCGAGCCACATGCCGATCTTGCCCTGCAGGAAGGCCGACTGTGCTTCGGCCCAGTTGAACCCGGTAACGCCCGGAGGGGCGGACTTGGTCATCAATCTTTGATAGAGCGCGGCCGCCTCGATCGCCTCGGGAGCCTCGGTGCGCAGCTTGCCCTTGTCATCTAGCGGCGTCATGTCGTAGCCGAGCATCAGCGACGTCCACACCGGCGTGTTTGCGTTCTTGAGCCCGCGGGCGACGAAGCCGTATGTATTGGTCGAGGGGTCGGTCAGCGCTTCGGCGGCTGCCACCAGTTGCTCGAAGGTCTCTGGGTATTTGAGGCCCTTGGCCTCGAACAGCTCCTTGTTCCAATACAGGATCCAGTAGTCCACCGAGAACGGTAGCGAGCGCAGCACGCCCTGGCCGTCCTTGGCAAACAGCATGCCGGCTTCGGCGAAGTCGCTTTCGACCAGCGCCGGGTCGGTGAGCGACGGATCGGCGAGATAGCCGGCGATGTCGGCCAGCCAGCCACCCTTCTCGAACTGGCGCTTCTGCACGTGGTAGCTCAGATGCACGACGTCGAAGCTCGGCTTGCCCGAGCTCAACTCGATCACCGTCTTCTGGCGCTGCTGCTGCTCGGGCGTTGCCTCGGCATTGACCTTGATGCCGGTCAGTTCCTCGAACTCGGCGAGATATTTCAGGATGGTGTCGCTGCGCGGGCTTTTCACCAGATTGACGTCAAGCGTCGTCCCGGCAAAGCGTTTCCAGTCAACGCCTGCGGCAAAGCCGGGGCGAAGCCCCACAAGGCCGGCAGCGGTTAGCGCCGCGGTTCCGGCAAGGAGTTGCCTCCTGGTTGGGTTGAACAGATTGGACGACATTTCTTCCTCCCGGTTGCTGTCGTTGTGGATGCGCCGCGAACCGCGGCGCGGCTATATTTCCTCAGATCTGGAGCGCCAGCCGGCGCGCATTGTCGATATGCAGACTGATCGCTTCAACCGCTTTTTGCGGATTGCGGCTCTCCATGGCTTCGATGACCGCCAAATGTTCGCGCATCACCGGCACCACACGACCGTCGATGCGGAAACGCTCCTGGTGGATCAGCCGGATTTTCACCGAGTTGACCAGATAGGCCTTGGCGATAATCTCGTTGCCGAGCGCATTGATGAAGGTGTCGTGCATCGCCCAGTCGATGTTCTGGGCCTTGGCTTCCATTTCCGGCGTCGGCGCCTGCCCGAGAGCTTGAGCCAGCATCTCTTCATGTTCGCGCCGCATGCGGGCAAGTTCGGCATCAGAAGCGCTGGTCGTGAATAGCGCCACTGCCTCGCGTTCCATGAACAACCGAAACTGAAACGCCTCGCGGATCAGATTGATATCGATATGCGCGATCTGCATGCCGCGCTGCGGGATGGTGGTCAGCAATCCCTCGGCCTCGAGGCGCGGGACGATCTCACGAATGGCACCCAGCGGCAGCCCGGTGAAAGCGACCAGTTCGCGCTGTGACACGAACTGCCCCGGCCGCAGATCGCGGGCCAGCAAATGCCGCGTGAAGCTGGCATAGGCCTTCTCCCGGAGAGTGATCGGTTCGCTGCCGTCTTCCACTTCAGCTCGCTTCCTTGTCGGTCAGCCCGGCCTTGTCGGTCAGGCCGCCTCTGTCGCAAACAGCCTGTCGTAGGCAGCGGCAAGCTGCCGCTGTCCCTGCGGATCGATCGCCTCTAGGGGCGGGCGGACCGCCAGCCAGCGCTCGTCGCCGGTCTTGCGCGCGACCATGACCTTCACCGCCGGCGTGACCGGGTATTTGAGCAATTCGAGCACGAAGTCTTCGACGCGTGGGTCGTCGCCCCCGTTTTCGACCATTGCCCGGATTTCGCCGGTAACAAAATTAGCCATGCCGGAAATCGCGCCCTGTCCGCCACGGCGCACGCTTCTCGCCAGATGCCGTTCGTCGCCGATGAGGATCACCAGATCGCCGTGCGCCTCAAGCAGCGCCTCACTGTAGCTCCAGTCCCCGCCGGAATCCTTCACCCCGGCCACCACAGCGGGAAAAGCGGCGCGCAGCCGGCCGATCAGCCCAAGCGGGAGCGGCACCATGGTGACTGAGGGGATGTTATAGAGCAGCACGTCGCGCGCCAGCGGACCGAGTGCGGTGAAGACGGCGGAAAACCATCCGAACAGCCCGTCCTCGCCGACATTCTTGAAGTAGCTCGGCGGAGCGAGCAGAATGTTGCGAACGCCGCGCTGCAAAGCGTGCCGGGCCTGATCGGCGGCATCTTCGGCTGCATCGACCAGCACTCCGGCGACGAGCTGATGTGGCGGAATACCGGCCGCCAGCATGGCCTCGGTGACGATCCGTCGCTCGTCGGTGCCGACCGAGGCTCCTTCGCCGGTGGTGCCGAACAGCGTCGCGCTGCTGCAGCCGGCGCCAAGGCAGGCTCGGGCATGCGCGATCATCGGCGCGAGCGCTATCTGCCCCGACGGGTCGAAGGGTGTGGTCAGGGCAACCGAAAGACCAAAGCGGGAAGCCAATGCGATCTCCGTTGAAATCCATGTGGACGTAGCGTTAGCACGCTAACATGTCAGATGTAAACGGGTGATCTTGCCAACTCGGCATCGCCGAACGGCGCTGCCGCGGCAGCGCCATCGCCGATCATTTTCCGCCGCTCGAACATCACATATGCAGCTGTCCCCGAGCCTCTGCGGGATTGGCTGGACGAGGCAGCCTAAGCTCGGTCAAGTGGCGACGAGGTGGCCGTCGCCAACATCTTCGAGCTTGAGTTTCCGGGGCTCGTCACCGATGCGTCGCACAGCGCTTGGAATTTCGCTGTCCAAACGGGCGAACCTGGCGCGGCGCCGGCCTGGATCGGGAACCGGAACGGCTTCGATCAGCCGCTTTGTGTAAGGATGGCGCGGGTTGGAGAAGATCTGGTCGCGGGTGCCCATCTCGACGATCTGCCCCAGATACATTACCGCCACGCGATCGGAGATGTTCTCGACCACCGCCATGTCGTGCGAGATGAAGAGATATGCGACGCCGAATTCGCGCTGCAGCTCCTTCAGCAATCTTAGCACGCGCGCCTGCACCGACACGTCGAGAGCAGAGACGCTCTCGTCGGCAATGATCAGCTTTGGTCGCAGCGCCAGCGCCCGTGCAATGCAGATTCGCTGGCGCTGCCCGCCGGAGAATTCGTGGGGATAGCGCTCCATCTGGTCAGCGGAGAGGCCGACGCGTTCGAACAGGGCGGCGATCTGGGCATGCCGTTGCTCTCTGTCGCCGAGGCCGTGGATCAGCAGAGGCTCGGCGACGAGATCGCCGACCCGCATGCGCGGGTCGAGGGACGCGAAGGGATCCTGAAAGATCATCTGCACATTGCGGCGGACAGCCTTGCGCTCCTTGCGGCTGAGCGCCGACAGGTCGTGGCCGCCGATTGAAATGCTGCCGGTGAAAGGCACTAGTCCGGCGATCGCCTTGGCCGTCGTCGACTTGCCGCAGCCCGATTCGCCGACCAGCGACAGGGTTTCGTGCGGCGCGATCGAGAAACTCACGCCTTCGACCGCGTGCACCCTGCGGTCAACGCGGCCGAAGAAGCCGCCGTGCAGGTCGAAGCGGACGTGAAGATCGCTGACAGATACAAGCTCGGCCGGCATGTTGGCGGCATCTTGTCGGCCTTCGGCCGTCCGTCCGCCGCCGATACGCGGCACGGCGGCCAGAAGCTCGCGTGTATAGTCGGCCTGCGGGCGATTGAAGATGTCAGCCGCCCTGCCCTGCTCGATCATCCGGCCATCGCGCATGATGATGACGCGGTCCGCCATCTCGGCGACGACGCCCATGTCGTGCGTGATCAGGATGACGCTGGTGCCGTGCTCGCGCTGGAGGTCGCGCAGCAGCTCCAGCACCTCGCCCTGAACCGTAACATCGAGGGCGGTCGTCGGCTCATCGGCGATCAGCACGTCCGGGTTCAGGGCCAGAGCCATGGCAATCATCACGCGCTGGCGCATGCCGCCTGACAGTTCGTGCGGATAGTGCTCGAGCCGCCGTTCGGCATCCGGAATTCGGACTGCCTTCAGCGCCTCGAGCGCCCTCAGCCGCGAGTTGGAGCGCGACAGCGAGGTGTGTGCCTCGATCGCCTCCGTGAGCTGCCGCCCAATGGACAGAACCGGATTGAGCGATGTCATCGGTTCCTGAAAGATCATGGCAATACGGTCGCCGCGGATGCGGCGCATGCCGCTCTCGCTGAGAGCCGCGAGATCCTGATTGCCGAGCCGGATGGAGCCTGATCCGATGCGTGCCGCCGGCTGCGGCAGCAAGCCCATGATGGCCAGCGCCGTCATCGACTTGCCGGAACCGGACTCGCCGGCGATGCAAAGCGTTTCGCCGCGCATCAGGCCGAATGTCAGGTCGGAAACGACGTCGCGCTCGCCCTCCTCGCCGCGCACGGCGACGCTCAGACCTGAGACGCTGAGTACCGGTCTGACAGAGCCACTCTCCGCGGCGGCCTGCCCGGATCGTTTGATGTCCTCCACCTTCATTCAAAGACGCAGCGGGGGAAGTAGAACGAAACCACCCAGTTGGGCATGTCGACGATCTCGCTGATGCGCAGGTCACCGCAAACCGAGACGAGCATATAGGCATCTACCGGATCCATGCCGTAGCGGCCGGAGAGCAGGTCGATCATCTGGGAAACGGCGCTCCTGGCGCCGTCCATCAGATCCGGCCCGATACCGGTTGTCACCTCGTAGCCCTTGGCGTCGAGATGCCGCGACACCGGACCGGGCGTTGTGAAACGCGGCGTCCGCAGCCGTGCATCCTTGACCAGATCGAGCGTCAGCACGGCGTTCATGGGGCTCTCGATCGCCGTGCCGCAGACCTCGCCATCGCCTTGCGCGGCGTGCGTGTCGCCGACCGAGAACAACGCGCCCGCGACCTCCACAGGGAGGTAGAGAACCGTGCCGGCGGCGAGATCACGGATGTCCAGATTGCCGCCCACGCGCCGCGGCGGGACCACCGAATGCAGACCCGGCTCAGCCGGGGCATTGCCGATGGTGCCGGCGAAGGGCTTGAGCGGCACCCGGCCGCTCTTGCCGAACAGCGCCGGTTCGAGCGAGGCGGCGTCGTACTTCCAGATATTCAGTGCCGGTTGAGAGAAGTCATCCGCCAACAGACCGAATCCCGGGATGTTCGCCGTCCAGCCGAAGCCTGACGGCTTGAACGCCTCGATGGTGATTTTCAGGGCATCGCCCGGTTCTGCCCCGTCGACATAGATTGGCCCAGTGACCGGGTTCACCTTGGCAAAGTCGAGCAAAGCAACGTCGTCGACGGTGCTCTCCATCGTCAGCTGCCCGCCGGACGAGTCCAGGCACTGGAACTCGATCGTCGACCCTGGCGCCACCCGTTCGGTCGGGACAAAGGAATTGTCCCAGCCGAAATGATGGTGGCGCCCGTGGATGGTGTAGTCGCAGTTATTGCACATCGGTCACATACACATTGTCGTAGTTGATCGGGATGTGGACCGGGTCGACATAGAGGTTGTCGGCGCCACCCATGCGGGTTGATTTCATGGTGAACCGCTGCTCGTTGAAGACCGGTGCCCAGGGCGCGTCTTCCATGATCTTGCCGTAGATCTCGCTCCACATCTTGGCGCGGTCGCCAGCCTTGGCCGGGTCGACGATGGAGTCGGCTTCGGCCGCCTTGGCGTCGAGCTCCTTGTTGCAATACCACGACCAGTTCCAGCCGCCCGGGACGGCACCAGCGCAGCCGAGGATCGGGCCGTAGAAGTTCGACGGATCGGGGAAGTCGGCGATCCAGGCCATGCCGCCGGACCAGATCATCGGCGCACCGGCCTTGTCGCCGCCGGCGGCGATGACGTTGGCCTGCGCGAGCGATTGGATGCCGGCCTTGATGCCGACCGCCGCCAGATCCTGCTGAATGGCCTGCGCGATGCGCGGGTTGGGATCGGTGTTCATGGCAAACAGCTGCGTGTCAAATCCGTCGGGATGCCCGGCCTCGGCAAGCAAGGCCTTGGCCTTGGCCACGTCATAGGGATAGCCCTTGAATGCCTTGTCATAGCCGGGCATCGACGGCGGCAACGGCTGATTGGCCGGCACCGCACGGTTGTTGATCAGCTGGACGATGCGGTCCTTGTTGATCGCCATGTTGACCGCCTGCCGCACCTTCACGTTGTCGAAGGGCGCCATGGTGGTATTCATGGTGATATAGCCGGTGTGCAACTGGCCGCCCTCGACGACACGGGCCTTCTGCTCGGGATCGGCCATCACCTCCTGGAATTTCGCCGGCGGAATGCCGTCGCCGGGAACGTCGATCTCGCCTTTCTGGAGCCGCAGCAGCGCCACGATCGGCTCCTGGCCGATCTCAAAGGTGATCTTGTCGAGATGCGGCAGACCCTTGTGCCAGTAATCCGGGTTGCGCTCGAAGACCACGCGCTGGCCGAGCGTCCATTCGGCGAGCTTGAAGGCGCCGGTTCCGACCGGATGTTTGCCGAAGTCCGCACCGTATTTTTCGACTTCTTCCTTCGGCACGACATGCGAGAAGTTGATCGCCATGACATGCAGGAAGGTGGCGTCGGGCCGGGTCAGCTCGAACTTGATCGTGTAGGGATCGACGACGGTTATGCCCGCCAGGCTTTCCGCCTTGCCGGCAGCGACGTCGTCATAGCCTTTGATCGAGCCGAAGAAGCCGGCGCCCGGGCTCTGTGTCTTTGGATTGGTGACCCGATCGAGCGAATATTTCACGTCGTCGGCGGTCATCTCGCGGCCATTGTGGAACTTCACTCCGTGGCGCAGCTTGAAGGTGAAGGTCTTGCCGTCGGGCGCAATCTCGTAGCTCTCGGCAAGGTCGGGCCGCAGGTTGGTGGTGCCCGGCTCGTAGTCCATCAGCCCGTCGAACAGGCTCTTGATCATCGACCAGTTCTGCCAGTCATAGCCGATGGCCGGATCGAGCGTGGCGACGTCGTCCTTGTAGGTGATGGTGATCGCGCCGCCCTGCTTGGCATTCGGATCGACGGCGTCTTCGGCGCGTACGCTTGTCATGCCAAGCACCAGCGCAAGCGCCGATGCCGCCACGGTCGATATCAGATATTTTCTCATGTCATGTTCCCTTTCTCTGGTTTTCTTGGTTTTCATCTGAGCTTGATGCGTGGATCGATGAACGGTGCGACAGTGTCGGCCAGGAGATTGCCGAGCACGATGGCAAAGGCCGAAACCAGGGTGACCCCCATGATGATCGGAATATCGATGCGCTGAATGGCCTGCCAGGCTAGCTGGCCGATGCCTGGCCAGCCGAACACGCTTTCGACAACCACGATGCCGCCCATGAAGATGCCGATGTCGATGCCGATCATGGCGATGACCGGCAGGATGGCGTTGGGCAGCGCGTGCCGGAAGATAATGGCGCTGCGTGTAAGACCCTTGGCACGCGCGGTACGCACGTAATCCTGGCGCAGCACGTCGATCATCGACGAGCGCATCATGCGGGCGTACCAGCCGGCACCGAGAATTCCCATGGTCAGCGATGGCAGCACCAGATGACGCCAGGTGCCGTAACCGCCGATCGGGAACCAGCCGAGCCGCACCGCGAACACATAAAGCAGCAGCAGGCCGACGACGAATTGCGGCGCCGAGACGCCGACGAAGGAGGCGACCATCAGCGACTGGTCAGTGGCGGTGCCACGCTTGACGGCGGCGATGAGGCCCATCGTCAGCCCGATCACGACTTCGCAGGCAATTGCGCCGAGCATCAGCAGCAGGCTTGCCGGCAGCCGCGAGACGATAAGCTCCGTGACCTCCGAGCGCTGGATGTAGGAGCGCCCCAGATCGCCGCTGAGCAGACTGATCAGATAGTGCCAGTACTGGACGACGAAGGGCTGATCGAGGCCGAGCTGCCGGCGGATGTTTTCGACCGTCTCGGGCGTGGCGCTGCGGCCGGCGATCTGGCGGACGGGATCGGCGGGCAGCAGATAGAGCAACGCAAAGGTGATCAGGGAGACGCCGAGCAAGATGAGCACGGACTGGACAACGCGGCGGCCGAGATAGGCGATCATGCCCGCCCCCTTTGCGTCGGATCGAGGATGTCGCGCAGCGCATCGCCGACCAGGTTAAAGGCTAGCGCCAGCGCCAGGATCGCCGCACCCGGAAAGAAAACCAGCCAGGGCGCTGCCTGAAAATAGGTTTGGTTTTCGAAGATGATGTTGCCCCAGGAAGCAGTCGGCGGTTGCACGCCGATGCCGAGATAGCTGAGCGTCGCTTCAAGAAGCACCGTCGTCGAGATGCCGAGCGTGCCCCAGACGATGATCGTCGGCAAAAGGTGCGGCAGGATATGACGAAACAGGATGCGCGGGGCGCTTGCGCCGATGGTGCGCTCGGCATCGATGAACTCGCGCTCGGAGAGCGAACTTGTCTCGGTGTAGATGACGCGGGCGGTCTGCACCCAGTTCACCAATGCGATCACCATGGCGACGATCCATAGGCTCGGCTGGAGCACCGCCGCCAGGCAGATGGCGAGCAGCAGCGCCGGGAAAGCCATCATCAAATCGGTGAAACGCATAAGCGCGCTGCCGATCCAGCCGCGGAAATAGCCGGCCGTGATGCCGACCAACGTGCCGATCAGAAGCGCCACGCCATTGGCGACGATGCCGATGATCAGCGACGTGCGCGCGCCGAAAAGGAGACGGGTCAGCAGGTCGCGGCCAAGCAGGTCGGTGCCCAGCCAGAATTGGGCCCCCGGCGGCAGTGGTGCGCCTTCAAGCGTGAGCCCGTCGAACATCTGCTCGTTTGGATCGTAGCCTGTCAGCCACGGTGCAAGAATGGCGCCGGCCAAGACAACGGCAATAATCCCGAGGCCGAGTAAAGCGAGAGGCCGTTTTAGCAGACGTCGCCAGACGCCGGCGCGAGGCTTGGCTGGCATACGCCCGGCGGCCGAAAGCTCAGGCGCGATCGGATTGGTCATCGTCGCCTTCTTCTTGTGTCATCGCCACGATCCTGCGCGCGGCTTCCTCGACACTGATTTGCCAGCTCATCGCCAGCGAGCGGAGCTGCGCATAGGCACGGCCGTCCTCGGCGCCCTTCGACAAGACCTCCACCGCGCGTACGATGGTCTGGCGCTCCGCGACCCGCTGACGAAGCGAGGCAATCTCGCTGGCCAGAAGCTTGCGCGCCTCGAAACTCTGCCTTGCGATCAAAAGCGCGCTATAGACGCCGGCATTGCCGACCGGTTTCAGCAACTGCGCATCGGCCTTGTGCGACAATGCCCATTCGACGCGCCCCGGCGCCTCGGAGCCGATCAGTGCTATTAGCGGCATCGGTGCCTCGCCCGGCTTCCACGGAAATTGTTCGTCAAAGCCGAGATCGACGTCGAAGAAGACGAAGTCCGCCGCCAAGGCTTCGGCCGGCAGTTCCGGCCAAAAGCCAATCGCCTCAAGGCCGATGGCCGACAATTGCCTTGTGATCGCCTGCACGGTCGGATGTGGACGATGCAGGACAAAAGCCCTAGCGCCTCCAAGGTTCGGGATACGCGCCATCTTGCTCACGACACCACCCGCAGGCGTGGCCGCCCGAACGTCTCCGTCCGGTCATAGCGGGAAAGGTAGGGATCGGGTGCCACGCCCTTCGTCAGCGTGACCGTTTTGAACGATGTTCCATCGATACGTCCGATTAGCACCGGCAAGGTAGCATGCTGGGTTTGCGGGTCGATGGCGATGTCGCCCAGTGGCGTTCGAAATGACGTTTCGGTAAAGACCTTGGGAAGGTCCGTCCATTGTGCACCGGGGTTGCGGGTGAGGATCTCGGCGAGCATGCGCACCGAGGCATAAGCCGCCGCCTCGAACGATGAGGCCGGCATGACGGAAGGCACTGGAGCCGCACGGCGATCCGCCCCCGAGATGTCGTGAAAATAGGGCCCAACGGAAAGGTGGCCATCGCCTGCCCCGTTGAGCGCCGGCAATTCGCATTCCGTGAGATTGCAGGACAGGATCGGGCAACGCTCCGGCCTGAAATGCGGGTCGCGCCGGCCAAGCTCCGCATACGCAGCGATGAAGGCATAAGAAGAAGGGCCGATGAGATTATTCAGAATGAAATCAGGTCTCGTCGCCTGTATCTCCGCGATCAGCCGCGCAACATCGACCTCGCCGAGCGGCAGATAGCGTTCGCCCAGCACCTTGCCGCCAGCGTCCGCAATCAGGTCGCGCGCCACGCGGTTGGTCTCCCAACCCCAGATGTAGTTGGAACCGAGCAGGAAGCCGTCGGCGGCGAAACGAGGCACGACATAGGCAAGCAGCGGTACGAGATGCTGATTGGGGCAGGCGTGTGTGTAGACGACATGCTCGTTGGCTTCGAAGCCCTCGTACGGGCAGGCGTACCACAGCGTGCCGCCTGCCCTCTCCAGGATTGGAATGACCTCCTTGCGGCTCCACGAGGTGACGCAGCCAATGATGTGACGCGCGCCGCTGTTGGCGAGAATGTCCGCGCAGCCGCTTGCATAGCGATCGATGTTGCCCTGCGGGTCGCGCTCGATCGGGATGAATTCGAATGGGATAGCGGGATCGGCGTTGACGTCGGCCATGGCGTTCATCGCACCCGCACGGCAGGATTCGGACACCAGCTGGTAGTTGCCGGACCGCGAATAGAGAATGCCGATCTCGATATGCCGTTTCAAGCAATGCCTCAAAATGACAATGCCCCGCAGCCACCGCCGCCAGGCGAGAGCATACGAGGCATTCTTGCCGCCCGGCGGTCAGAGCCGGTATTTGTCCTCACCGTATTACGCCCGCGCTCCCAGTCAAGAGCCGCCACGCGAAACTTTGGCCAGCCGAAACGGTTCGGCGCGGAGCACGCAACTCATGCCGCTGGTCGTGTAGAGTCCGCCAGGAACCAAAATTGCTGATGTCCAGGATGGGGCCGGACAAACCCGGTTCGCTACCATTCAAAGCAACGACTTTAATATCGGTTTACCTGAATCTGCTAGCAGCAATGACGCCGGTTTTTCGTCGGTCAAGCAAAGGGTTCCACCTTGCCGCAGCAATTCAGCACTCCGTTCTGTCACCGGGGCGATCGCAACTGGCCGAGGTTGCACGGCTTCATGGGCGTCGAGTTGGAACGCGCGCCCGATGTTCTCGTGCCTCGCGTCGCCTTGGCCCGAAAGCTCGGTGGATGGGACTTTGGTGGCGGGAGCCGGGCTTGAGCGTCATTCGCGCCTTGCAAGGCGCCGACCTCCCGGCAGTTGCGAACATGTTTCAGCGCGTGCTGTTGAAGGAGAGGACCGAAGCGCCGGCCTCTCTCGTGGAATACATGAAACGGTTTTATCTGGATGCGCCCGGTTGCGCAGACAACCTCCGGTCGCTTGTCCATGTCAACGACGCCGGTCGCGTCTCCGGATTTGTCGGCGTCCACGTCCTGCCGATGACGTTCAACGGCCGACAACTACGCGCGGCCATCTGTAGCTCGCTCATGGTCGAGGACCATGAGCACGACCCGCTGGCCGGCGCCCGCTTGCTGAAAGCTTACCTGGATGGTCCGCAGGACATCTCCTTCAGCGAGACGGCCAACGATATTTCCGTGAAATTGTGGACCCGGCTGCGCGGCGTGGTCCTGCCGCAATACAGCCTTGACTGGGTCCGCGTGATGCGCCCCGCGGCCTTCATGCTCAGCCTTTCCGCCAATCGCATGGCGCTTGCGCGAATGCTCAATCCGCTGGCGCGTACAGTCGACCGATTTTACTGCAGAAGGATGACGTCCAGCGAACGACGCTGGTCGGGTGTGGCGGTGGACGGGGCAGGCCACGGAGCATTTCGTACATCCGAAATCGACAGCCACGCATTTGCCAGGCTCATCGAACCGTTTACCGCTCAATTCGCCCTGCGCCCGGAATGGACGGAAGACCAACTCGACCACATCCTGACCGATGCGGCACAAAAACCGGATCTGGGCGAGCTTGTCTACGTTTGTGTGACGTCGCCAGTCGGCACCAATGTCGGCGCTTTCGCCTATTACGCACGAAAGTATGAAATTGGTCGCGTGCTGCAAATCTTCGCCCTCCCCGGCCAGGCGGGCCCGGTGATTGACTGCCTGATCGATCACGCCGCCACGCGCGGCGTCAGCGGCCTGCGCGGACGCATTCAACCTGCACTTCTGGAGGCGATGCTTGGACGACGCATTGCTTTCCTGACCGTTGCCTCAACGGTGGTACATTCACGTGATCCAGAGCTTTTGGACGCGATGAAGAACTCGCAAGTCTTTCTGAACGGGCTTGCGGGCGAGCAGTGGAGCCGGCTGATCGGTAGCCGCTTCAGCTGAGGCGGGATGCGTTCAAGTTCAATCCCGATCTATCTATTTGTTTTAGCCGCGTTCCACTTGGCTGCAAAATGCTTGGGTCAAAACCCAATCACTCTGAACGACCGAGTTCGACCCTTTGCCGTCATCCAGTTGGGAGCGTCGCATGACGCGATCTGACCCTTGTCCGACATTCGGGCTCTCATGCAGCAGGTACACAGACCCGAAAGCTGTCTTTCAAGGGCGGCGGCAATGGCATCAACCTGCGACCTGCTGTAAGCTTGGAAAGCGGGTAACAATCCGCGAAGGATTGAGGGATGGAACGTCATCTCGCAGCCGTCCTGATTGCCGATGTCGTCGGCTATGGCCGCTTGAGCCAGATCGACGACGAGGGTACGCGTGCGCTTTTCCGAACCGACCTGAACGAAGTATTCGAGCCAAGGATCGCTGCGCACCATGGTCGCCTGGTGAAAACCATGGGAGATGGGATGCTGGTCGAGTTCCACAGTGTGGTCGACGCCCTACGCTGCGCGGTCGAAATCCAGCAACGGAAGGCGGAGGTGAACGTTCTCACGCAGCCAGAACGGCGGCTTGATTTCCGCATCGGCATCAATCTGGGCGATGTTATGGTTGAGGGTGACGACATCCACGGCGATGCGGTGAACATCGCCGATCGGCTGCAAGGGCTGGCGGAACCTGGAGGAATCGCGATTTCCGCCACCGCCTGCGACCATGTGAGGGGAAAGGTGCCGATCGGCTTTGCCTCACTCGGCGTGCAGAAAATGAAAAGTATCGCCGAACCTGTTCGCGTGTACCGTGTCTTGATCGACCCCGCTACTGCGGGCAAGATCGTCGGTGCCAAACCAGGCCTTTCTGCCGGCGACAACAGTAAGCCGCCGGTAATTGCGGTTTTGCCGTTCGAAAACCTGAGCGCCGACGACGGCTGGAGGCGGCTGGCAGACGGCCTGTCGGCCGACATGGTCGGCGACCTAGCGCGCTATCCCGACCTTGCGGTCATTTCGCGCCAGACCATGCAGTCCTATCGGGGACGGGCGAGCGACACACGCTCGGTTGGACGGGAACTGAACGCCGATTACCTGCTGGAAGGCACCCTCCAGGCGATCGGACAGCGTGTCCGCGTCGCGGTGCAGCTGGTCGACACCCGGACCGGAGCCAACCTTTGGTCGGCGCGGTTCGACGAGTCGACCGATGATTTTTTTCTCATGCAGGACAGCATCACACAGAACGTCATCAATGCCCTGGCAGGCACTTTCGGCAAGCTCGCCAATCTCGGGCGTGAGGTGGCTCGGCGGAAGCCTCCCTCGAGCCTGGGTGCTTACGACTGCTATCTACTCGGGGTGGAACTGCACGACAGATTCACGACCGATGCGAGGGCAGAAGCCATACGCATGCTGTCCCGCGCCGTGGAACTCGACCCCGGCTTCGCGCGGGCCTGGATGACGTTGGGATTGGCACATGCGGTCGATGCCTTCAATGCCTTCACGCCAGATTCAGCCGCTTCGGTCGAGCGCTGGCGAGAATGCGTGGAAAAGGCTCTGGCGCTCGACCCTACCGATCCGATGACGCGCCTTTACATGGGCGCTCTCCGCGCCATTGGCGGCGATATCAGCGGGGCCGCAGAGGAATACGACCGGGTGCTGGCCCTGGCACCCAATGACGCCGATGTGCTGTCGATGCTTGCCTCAAGCCGAGCTCTCGTGTGTGGAAATCCGGAAGAAGGCTGTGCTCTTGCCGAACGGGCGCTTCGCCTCAATCCGCAGGCTCCGAGTTGGTACTACGCGCAGCTCGCCCGGGCGCGGTTCGTCGCCGGTCGCTATGCCGACAGTCTGTCGTCGCTGCGCCAAAGTCCGCCGGATATTCCCGTCACTCTGATGTTCCGTGCCCTGTGTCACGCGCTGCTCGAAGAGCCGGCGCAGGCGCAGTCGATCGCCAGGCGGATTGCCGTCGAGTTTCCAAGGTTCACCGTCGAGAACTTCATCCGAACCTATCCCGTCACCAATCCTCTGGCCCTCGCTGCGATTAAGGAAGGGGCTCGTCGCGCAGGTATAGCGTAGAGCCGAAAACGGTGCCGAGCTGAGGAGGGGGACGCGCTTCCTGGATATGCCACTTGGTAAGCCGGGCCCCGCTTCCGGCACAGGCTGAAGGTCTGCTTCGTAGCGCTAACTCGGCGCTGGCGTGACCCCTGCTAAGCTTCCGCTCCTGGCGCGTCCCTGGTTCAAACACCTGAGCCGCAGAACGCCAGAAACGAGCGTCGAAAGGCTGGCTGGGGTGGTGGAGAGCGGAAATTCCGATCCGTCCCTTCAACGGGAAAACGCGCCACACAAGCGGAGGTTTGCGCGCACTGCAATGAACGCTGGATGTCAACCAAGGCCAGCTTCAAGCCGAATAGACTTGGAAGCAAGACGCCAGTAAAGTTTGACCAATGGGTGCAAGGAAGGCGCCCTTGCATATGGCCAACGAATCCATCCGACGCCGGCTTGCTGCCATTTTGGCCGCTGACGTGGTCGGCTACAGCCGGCTCATGGAGCGCGACGAAACGGCTACGCACACGCAGCTCATGGCGCGGTGGAAGGATGTGCTGGAGCCGCTTGTCAAACGCCATCAGGGCCGTGTCTTCAAGCGGACCGGCGACGGCGTGTTCGTCGAGTTCGGCAGCGCCGTCAACGCCGTCGAATGCGCCACCGCCCTTCAGCAGGCCATGGCCGCCGCCAACGAAAACGTGCCGCCGGACCGCGTCATCGTGCTTCGCGTCGGCGTCAACCTCGGCGACGTGATGGTCGACGACAGCGATCTCTACGGCGACGGGGTCAATGTGGCCGCCCGCCTCGAGACGCTCGCCGATCTTGGGGGCGTGGCGATTTCGGATGGCGTTCGCGAACATCTGCACGGCCGCATCGGGGTCGATTTCGTCGACAGCGGCCATCACGAGGTCAAGAACATCGAGCGCCCGGTGCATATCTGGACCTGGTCGCCGAACCGCGCGGACGGTGCCGTCAAGGCTGCCGTCGAAGCCCAGCCGCGGCTTCCGGCAAAGCCGTCGATAGCCGTCCTGCCCTTCGACAACATGTCCGGCGACCCGGAGCAGGGCTATTTCGCCGACGGCATCACGGAGGACATCATCACCGATCTCTCAAAGGTCTCGGGCCTTTTCGTGATCGCCCGGAATTCCTCTTTCGCCTACAAGGGCAAGGCGCCGGATATCCGCAAGGTGACTCGGGGGCGGGGATCAGGTGTGCCCGGTGCACGGATCGTGGAAAATCATATGCGCGTCGGCGGCGTCGGGTCTACCAACCGGCAGCCCTAGAGAAATACATTGCCCCATTTCGCCGCCTGTTTCCTCTTAGGACCCCTGCCCATCCAATTGCCGGGCGCGTAGGTAACGCGGCTACTTCACCACTCCGAAATCACATGACACGCAGCCGCCGTCTGCACCCGGACCATTGCGCAGCCAGGTCAAACTTAGGTCCCCATGATCGAGCGAGGCTGAGGGGCGCACCTCAATTCGGGCCGCGGGTCAGTCGCTCGATCCGTCCAACACGGAAGCAAGCGAACCTCAAATGCAGTCTGTCTCACAACACTGCGCTGGCTATAGCCAAGTTCATTTCATCAGTCTCGTTGCAGAATTCGTTGTCAATAAGGCACTTGCGCCAGCAAGATAAATTGAGCCATTGCCGTTCATCTCGATCCGGTTGACCACAAAGATGCGAGGCTTACTGTCGGTCGACAATGCACCGCCACCTGTAAGAAAAAGCTTTTGTGACGGCAGATAGACTATACCGCCTAGATCTGTATCGCCACCGCCAATGAGCGTGGAGGTTCTCTCCACGCCTTGGGGTTTTTGAGCTAGCGCGATCCCCATCCACGGGCCGCTGGTCGGCGCCGTCAGGCGTAGCTTGGCGCCGGCCTGCATTGTGGTGGTGGCCTGATCGTCGAGTAGAACGATGGTGGTACCGTCAGCTGCATCGAGAACGGCGCCGGAGGAGAGCGAAAGCCCTCCCGTCCTGATAACATACGTTCCCGCGGCAAGATTGACCACCGCTCCGACCGATAGAGTGAGCCCTCCACAAAAAGTGCCGGGAACGAGATTTGCGGTGGCGTTTTTGATCACCAGGTTATTGTAGGTGCAGACATTGTCTGTTGGCCAGACCAGTCGGGAGATAATGGGATCTGCCAGCTCTTTCTGATTGAAAACCGGTTGAGGGTTGAAGCCGGCAGACGGCCCGGAGGGGCCGACGACTGACGTCACCAATGTCCTGATGGACGATGAGCCATTCGTGGCTAGCGCAGACCCCGATCTTGAATTCACCTGCGCAACGCATTTCTGGCCATTTATCGACGAAGACCCCGAATTCGACCATGCGTTCGAGGCGGACCGATCTAACACGAGAAGACAGACTGGGTATCGCGGATAGGCAATCGCGGTTGCGCTTCGGCTAATATCAAGTTTATCGACGCCAAGGATTGCCGAGAAGGCCAATTCCTGCGGTTGGTGCAATACAACCGTCACGATTGTGGGATTGGTTGATCCAACCGTGTGGTGGGCGTCACCACTATAGGGACTTCGCGTGGCCACAAAGGTTGGGCTGGCGAAAGTATCAACGTTCTCCTGACGCTGTTCCGACGTCATATCGCTGCTGTTCGCGCTTGCCACGGCCAACTGAAGGGCCGTGGAGTCGGCTCCCTCCTGCAACTGTTGGGCAGTTCGGCTCACGCGCGCAAAGTCTATCGCCACTCCGACGCCCAAAAGCACGACTGGCAAGACCAACGCAAACACCACGGCGAGGTTGCCGCGTTCTGAACGCCAAAATCGTTTGGTCACCCGCATGGAAGCCCCCTTCATTTAGCTGGGACTAACCTAGAGGCAGCATATTGAGGGTCCGTTTCGCGAGCCGGTAAAGTTGTCTCGATCGCAAATCAGCTTGCGGGGAGCAGCTGAATCAGCGTCTCAAATTCACCACGATGACGCCGCCGAGCGCCAGTGCGCCGCCGTCTGGCGCCGGTCTGGCGATCGTCAAGGCCGGCAATGTCGAGCGCATTGTTAAAGCTGCCCGGAGTCTTTCGTGCCGGTCGCATCTGGATTGATGGCGATTTCGCCCTCAAAGCAAGCGCTCTGTGGATGGCCACACATCGAGCCGTTTTTCGCGGTGTGATCCTGCGGTGCGGGGATGACGGGCAGCCGTGCAGGCAGGAGTTGGCCAACCACGCTAGCCACTAAGCCGCTAATGCTCAGCCGAGCGTTGGCTGATCTCCTGCCTCCACGATCTTGTCGAGAACTGCTTCGGGCGCCACATCGCGCTTCAGTTCCTTCAATTCCTCGTCTGCTTCCGTCTGGATGTCTAAACGCTTGGCAATCTCCTCGACCATCTTGATCAGCTTGGTCGTCTCGTGTTCGTTGAGCAGGCTAACCTGGAGATCGAGATCAGCCCGCGCGTCATCTTCAGCGGCCATTCGGTTCTGGTTGATAAGCACAAAGGTGGAGAGAAATATTGCCTCCACGGACGCGAGCATGGCCAAGATGACTAAAGAAGGATCCCAAGCCTGAACGGTCGGAGCGATACCAGTGTTAAAGGCGATCCAGCCGCCAAAGAAAACGAGATGGATGTAGACGAAGATCATGCTGCCGGCAAATCTGCTGATTGCGGCGGCGGCCCTTTCCTCAAGAGAAGCTGCTTTCGCCTCTCGCCTTCTACGCTCGACGAGAGCGTCAATGTTGCGGGCCAACGCCGGAGCTAGCCCTTCCGCGGCCGGCGCAGTCGGAGTGCCGCGAGCCATATCGTTCGAGGTGAAGCTGGGGTGCATAGGTCGCTCCTAATCTTTACACCTAACAATGCATTTTGAATTTTGCTCCATGACCCCAAGGCGACGGCTAGATCGCATGTATCGACAGGTACTTTTTCGCGGGAGGTAGAGTCGAACGCGTAAAGGCGGGCCTGACCTGATGCGTTATGATTGGCCCATTGGAGAAACTGGGCGCCGCATCCAAGCACCGATCGCCTGCATGAAGGTGTAGGGCCGGAGATTGCCCGCGTGGCATTTCTCAGCGCCGCCAAGGAAGCGAAAATCTTGAACGCCTGACATCTCCCGAATGCACGTTGCCATCCTGGGCTGTGTTCGCGTGTCGGCGCGCCGATGCCTGGCGTCGTCTCGGCGCTCTCGGTCGCATTCGCGCGCCGGTCCGCCGGTGCACGTACACCACAATGAGGACGAGGTAATCCATGTGATCGAAGGAGAATACGAATTCTGGCTCGATGGTCAGTTCATGGTAGTGCCTGCGGGCACGTCGATCTTCTTACCCCGCGGCGTGCCACACACGTTCCGCGTCGTGAGTGCCGGGCCAGGGCGCAACCTCACGATCCTAACACCTGGCGGGCTGGAGGAATTCTTCGTCGAGGCGGCCGCTCGCGAATTGCGCACTCCTGATTAAATAACGGAAGTGGCGGAACTTGCAGGCTGCTATGGGATCGAGTTCCGTGCACCGGCCAAGTGGGCCGACTAAGTTCGAAGTTCCTACAAGAAGCCGCATGGCGAGGTGGCGCGGTGTTCCAGCACATCGCCTCGTCATGGCGGTTCTGAACGGGCGCCCCGATGTTCCGTGGGAATTGGAATCGGTTGTCATAATCGTCTCAATATGTTTGAGCGACTAACGTCGGCGTTGGGCAGGAAAGAATGCGCAGCTTCGACCTCCAACGCCGTGCCGGCAAGGTCTGCTTTCCAAAAGCTGTGTCCACCGCCGAAATTAGGCGAAAGCGGCAATAGATGTGCCGGGCGCGGGGTCGGGACGGTTCAATTCACAGCCGCTGATCTTGACGCCGTCCGACCTTATGCGAAGCTGATATGGTCATTCGATCTGGGGGCAGTGAATGTCGTCATCGCATTATACGCATGGATCAAGTGAAGCCGAGCAGCAACGGCTGACGGCTTTAAACAAGCGTCTTAATCAACGATGTCTCGACGCTGCACAGCTGGTTGTTGGCGAGCGGGTGGTCGATTTCGGTGCTGGGTTAGGGCAGTTTTCGAGAATGATGGCGCGGGCCACCGGTGTTCCGGTTTTGGCTTTGGAGCGAAGCCCGGAGCAGATAGCGGAGGCGCTACGACAGGCCGACGCCGATGGGGATTTGGCATTTCTGGAGATGAGGCGGGGTGACGTGCTTGCTCCACTTCTTACCGACAACGAGCCGACAACGAGCTTGGACAGTTCGACGTTGCTCATGCGCGGTTCGTTCTCGAGCACCTACCTGACCCGTTGCTGCTTGTTCGCAACATGGCCGGCGCAGTGCGACCGGGCGGACGGGTGATATTGTCAGATGACGACTATGATGGGCTGCGGCTCTGGCCCGAGCCACCGGGATTTGCCTCACTATGGCATGCCTATCAGCGAACCTACGACCGACACGGCAATGATCCAATCATCGGACGTCGCCTTGTTCAATTGTTGCATCAGGCCGACTTGCGTCCACGACGTATCACATTTGTCTTTTTTGGCGCATGCGCCGGCGAGCCTGACTTTGAGGCAGTTGTCCGGAACATTGCGAGCATCATCGATGAAGCGATGGACGATATCGTCGCTATCGGATTGCCTCGCCAATCCGTCACTGCGACGCTCGACGCCCTGATTGATTGGAGCAAGGAGCCGGACTCGGCCGTCTGGTTTGGAATGTCTTGGGCTGAAGCCGTTCGACCGGGCTAGTCGATGGGCTCTTGTGGTTCGTTTTGCCGTAACCAAGAGGTAGATTTCTGAACAGCGCGTCGTCATGGTCCGGTAGCGCTCGCTGCCATTGCGGCGGTAGTCCTTGACGCGGAATGTGACGCCCGCCTCGTCGAGCGCGATCAAC
>NZ_JAMYQW010000015.1:0-135456 GCF_040321085.1 Mesorhizobium sp. M0522 | reverse complement strand
AGGATTTCGCTTCCCGTGCAAAGCCCTCCTTGTGGGAGAAGGTGGATTGGCGCGCAGCGCCAAGACGGTTGAGGGGTGCTGGACGAAGTGCGGTTTTGCCAAGCTGGAACACCCCTCATCCGACCGAGCTTCGCTCGGCCACCTTCTCCCACAAGGGGAGAAGGACAGACCGCACCCTTGGGCAGCGCCAGCGAAGCTCGACTGTTTCACAAGCGCAATGTGCACAGCGTCACAAAGCGCTTGACGTGAAAGCGCGTTGGGTCAATCTTCACTGCTAAGAAAAAAATACTACTGAGCGGAAAACGCCTGGGGCCGTTCAACGTGAGCGTCGATGACGCCTCGCGAGATTGCGGCTGTTGCCGATGGGGAACATCAAAAATGGGGAATCCACGTAAATGAGCACGATAGTCACCACCTTGGTGCCGCCTGCCGAAGGGCAGCTGCACCGGAACATCGATTGGCGCGGCGCCTTCTGGGTGGCAAGCGGCGTTCCGGCCCTTGTCCTGTTTTCGATCGGCGGCATCGCCGGCACCACCGGAACACTGGCCTTCCTGATCTGGGCCGTATCCATGGTCATGGGCTTCCTGCAGTCCTTCACCTATGCGGAGATCGCCGGGCTGTTCCCGAACAAATCCGGCGGCGCCTCGGTCTACGGCGCCACCGCATGGCTGCGCTATTCGAAATTCATCGCGCCGCTTTCGGTGTGGTGCAACTGGTTCGCCTGGTCGCCGGTTCTGTCGCTCGGCTGCTCGATCGCCGCCGCCTATATCCTCAACGCACTGGCGCCGGTGCCGCTGTTCACCGACACTTCGCCGGAAGTCGCCGCCTATATTGCGGCCCATGCCGGAACCAGCGCCGCTGACGCCATCACCGCGGTCACCGCGGCGGCGACGCCGGCGATCCGTAACTGGACGCTCTACGGTCACACGCTTGGCCCGGTTTCCTTCACCTTCAACGCCACCTTCTTCATCGGCGCGGTGCTGATGCTGATCATCTTCTCGATCCAGCATCGCGGCATCCTGGGCACGGCCAACGTGCAGAAATATATCGGCCTGCTGGTGATCATCCCGATGCTCATCGTCGGCGTGGTGCCGATCGTCACCGGCCAGATCAACTGGGCAAATTTTTCGCCGCTGGTGCCGCTCGCCGCCGCCTATGCGCCGGAGGCCGGCGCGTGGAACATCGCCGGCTGGACGCTGGTGCTCGGCGGCATGTTCATCGCGGCATGGTCGACCTACGGCTTCGAGACCGCGGTCTGCTACACCTCCGAGTTCAAAAACCCGGGCAGCGATACCTTCAAGGCGATCTTCTACTCCGGCCTGTTGTGCATGCTGCTGTTCATCCTGGTGCCGTTCACCTTCCAGGGCGTGCTCGGCTTGAACGGCATGCTGGCGACGCCGATCGTCGACGGCTCCGGCGTTGCCGATGCGCTGGCCGGCATGGTCGGCGGCGGACAGCTGATCCACAGCCTGCTGGTGATGCTGATGATCCTGGCGCTGGTGCTCTGCATCATGACGGCGATGGCCGGCTCCTCGCGCACGCTCTATCAAGGTTCGGTCGACGGCTGGCTGCCGCGCTATCTCAGCCATGTCAACGAGCACGGCGCCCCGACGCGGGCGATGTGGACCGACCTGATCTTCAACCTGATCGTGCTGGCCATCGCCTCGGCCGACGCAACGAGCTTCTTCTTCATCCTGGCGGTGTCGAATTGCGGCTACATCATCTTCAACTTCCTTAATCTCAATGCCGGCTGGATCCACCGCATCGACAATGGCCACATCGCGCGGCCATGGAAGGCGCCGAGCTGGGTACTCGGCCTCGGCGCCATCTTTGCCTATGTCAACGCGGTCTTCATGGGCGCCGGCGCCAAGGTGTGGAACCCGATGGCATTGTGGGCCGGGCTGATCACGGCAGCCTTGATCATCCCGGTGTTCTGCTTCCGGCACTACATCCAGGACAAAGGCAAATTCCCCGACCACATGCTGGCCGATCTCGGCATGAGCTCGTCCGACCTTGCGGTGAAAAAGGCGGGGATGCTGCCCTATCTGACGCTGGTCGCCGGCGTCGTGGTGATGCTGCTCGCCAACTGGCTGTTCGTCATCTGACGGCTTGCCTTGAGGGATCGGACGCGCAAGGCGCGCTCGATCCCAGCATTTTGTTCTTGCTTTGTGCCGGCAGCTATGCTACTAATTTCGGTATGGTGCTGATTCGCCCCGAGACCCGCCGCCGAGGCGGGTTTTCTTTTTAGGGCTATTCGGCAGCGGTGCCAGCGCGGGAGCGACCGCCAAGCGCTGCACCGATATCCTCGAGCACCTGTCCGACGCGCGCCTGGATCGCCTCTGACGCAAGCACGCCGTCGATGAAATCCCTGTCCGAAGCGTAGATCGCGGTCGGCAGCGTAAAGGCCTCGAAGAAGCCGAACAGCGGTCTCAGCTGGTGCTCGATGATCAGCGCATGCCGGTCGCCGCCGCCGGTCGCCAGCAGCACCACCGGCTTGCCCCTGAGCGCCGTTGGGTCGACAAGATCGAAGAAGTGCTTGAACAGGCCGGTATAGCTGCCCTTGTAGGTGGGCGAGCCAACGACGAGCACGTCCGCCGCGACGACGCGCTTGAGGATGTCGCCCGCTTGCGCATCCAGTTCACGCGCCCATTTGGCGCCACCGAGGCTGGGGCCGAGGTCGACGACGTCATGCGTGCTGGCGGCAAGGCCATATCTGCCGGCTACCTCGTTCACGATACGATCGACGAAGCCGCGCGTCTTGGACGGCCGGGTGAAATTGCCTGAGAAACCGACAACGGCCGGATTGGTCATGATGCGAAGCCCTCGCGATGATTTCGGGCTGCCAGCCCGCTGCTCGTGACCCTATGGACATTCGGGCCGAACGAAAAGAACGGATGCTTGCCACGGTCTAAAATCATTACCGGTTCTAACCAGCTTTGCGGATCGCTGCCGTCTCAGGTTGGAAGAACCGGTTTGGCGGTCGCTTCAGGCCAAGATTTTCGCGCAGGGTCGATCCTTCGTATTCGCTCCTGAAAATGCCGCGCCGCTGCAATTCGGGCACGATTTTCTCGACGAAATCATCCAACCCGGCGGGAAGATAGGGGAACATGACGTTGAACCCGTCCGAGCCTTCGGTGACCAGCCATTCCTCCATCTCGTCGGCGATGGTTTTCGAAGTGCCGACGAAGGCAAGACCGGAATAGCCGCCCAGCCGCTGCGCAAGCTGCCTGACGGTCAGGTTTTCCTTGCGCGCCAGTTCGATGACGCGCTCGCGGCCGCTCTTGCTGGCGTTGCTTTCCGGGATTTCGGGCAAGACTGAATCCGGATCGAACCGCGACGCGTCGTGGCCGAGGGCGATCGACAGCGAGGCGACGCCGCTCTCGTAGTAGACGAGGCTGTCGAGCTTCGCCCGCTTCGTCTGCGCCTCCTCGACGGTCTCGCCGACAATGACGAAGGCGCCGGGCAGGATCTTGATGTCGTCGCGCGACCGGCCAAGTTTTTGCGCACGTTTCTTGACGTCGGCAAAGAAGCGCTGCCCCGAGGCGAGATCGGCATGGGCGGCGAAGATCACCTCGGCCGTTTCCGCGGCGAGCTGCCGTCCGGCCTCCGACGCGCCGGCCTGCACGATGACCGGCCAGCCCTGCACCGGCCGCGCGATATTGAGCGGTCCCCGCACCGAAAGATATTCGCCCTTGTGGTCGAGCACATGCAGCTTCGCCGGATCGAAATAGAGCCCGCTTTCGGCGTCGCGGATGAAGGCATCGTCGGCAAAACTGTCCCACAGGCCGGTGACGACATCATAAAACTCCCGCGCCCGGCGATAGCGCTCGTCGTGCTCGACATGCTCGTCGAGGCCGAAATTCAGCGCGGCGTCGGGATTGGATGTGGTGACGATATTCCAGCCGGCGCGCCCGCCGCTGATATGATCGAGAGAGGCGAAACGACGGGCGATGTGGTACGGCGCGTCGAACGTCGTCGAGGCGGTTGCGATCAGCCCGATACGATCGGTGACGGCGGCAAGCGCCGACAACAGTGTGAACGGCTCGAAGGACGTGACCGTGTGGCTGCGCCGCAGCGCCTCGATCGGCATGTTGAGCACGGCCAGGTGGTCGGCCATGAAGAAGGCGTCGAACTTCGCCGCTTCCAGCCTTTGCGCGAAGTGCTTGAGATGCGCGAAATTGAAGTTGGCGTCGGGATAGGCGCCCGGGTAGCGCCAGGCGCCGGTATGCAGGCTGACGGGCCGCATGAAAGCGCCAAGCCGCAATTGTCGATTTTCTGCCATGGAAAAACGCACCGATGACGACGAGCGTAACGCTCCAATTGCTCGAGCATGGGATGGCTTTGCGGCCATGGGAAGGAATTCTGTTTTGCAAAACCGGCGTCGGGGAGCATTTTTTGTGCGGGCGGCGGACCGATCAATCGATCTTGATGAACACGCCCTTGGTGTTGAGATACTCAGCGAGGTGCTCGGCGCCGCCCTCGCGGCCGTAGCCGCTCATCTTGTAGCCGCCGAAGGGCACGGCCGGATCGATGGCGTGATAGGTATTGACCCAGACCGAGCCGGCGCGGATCTTGCGCGACAGCTGGTGGGCGGTGGCGAGATTTTGGGTGAAGACCCCTGCAGCCAGGCCGTAAGGCGTGTTGTTGGCCCGCTCGACCGCCTCGTCCAGCGTATCGAACGGCAAGGCTGAAATCACCGGCCCGAATATCTCCTCACGGGCGATCTTCATGTTGTCCGAGACGCCGGCAAAGACGGTCGGCGCGACGAAATTGCCGGCGGCAAGCGCGCCTTCCACAAGCCGGGTGCCTCCGGTGACGAGTTTCGCCCCTTCCGCGGTGCCGGCCTCGAGGTAACCGGTGACCCGTTGCAGCTGCTTTTCGGAGACGAGCGGACCGATCTCGGTCGCCGGGTCGATGCCGTCGCCGACCCTGAGACCCTTGGCGTATGCCGCGAGCCGCTCGACGAACTCGTCATGGACGGCGCGTTCGACGAAAAGGCGCGAACCGGCGATGCAGATCTGGCCGGAATTGGCGAACACCGACATCGCCGCCACCGGCACCGCCTTGTCGAGATCGGCATCGGCGCAGACGATGACCGGCGACTTGCCGCCGAGCTCCAGGGAGACGCGCTTGAGGTTGCCGGCCGAGGCCCGCACGATCGACTGGCCGGTTGCCGTCGAGCCGGTGAAGACGATCTTGTCGATGCCCATATGCTCGGCGAGTGCGGCACCTGCCTCGGTGCCGGTGCCGGTGACGATGTTGACGACGCCGGCCGGCACGCCGGCCTCGTTCATGATGTCGGCGATCAAAAGTGGCGTCAGCGGCGCCTCTTCCGACGGCTTCAGCACGATGGTGCAGCCGGTCGCCAGCGCCGGCCCGATCTTCCAGATCGACGCCGCCGTTGGCGCGTTCCAGGGAATGATGGCGCCGACGACGCCGACCGGCTCCTTGCGGGTGAAAGAGACGATTTCGCCGGGCAGCGAGTTGTCGATCGTCTCGCCGTGCAGCGCCGTCGCCATGCCGGCATAGTAGCGCAGCATGCCGATGACGCGGTTGCGATTGGCGCGGGTGCGTATGATCGGCATGCCCATGTCGGTGGTGTCGGAGCGGCTGATCTCTTCCCAGTGCTTTTCGAAGAGGTCGGCGATCCTCAGCAGCAGCACCTGCCGCTCATAAGGCTTGAACCGGCTCCACGGGCCCTCGAACGCCTTGCGCGCAGCAGTCACCGCCGAGTCGATGTCCTGCCGGTCGGCGCGCGGCACCGTGGCGATGACCGCGCCGGTGGCGGGATTGCGGCTCTCCGTGGTCCGGCCGGAGCGGGCATCGACCCAGCCGCCGCCGATGAACATCTGGCGATGGCGCCCGTCGATCGGCAGCCGCAGCGGTGCCTTTGTCTGAGCCATGGTCATGACGGTCCTCCTCCGGCGCCTACGCCTGGTGGGCGGATTAAACCGCCGGAGGTCACATTTGCCAACAGCTCTATTCGGCCGCCAGGGCCAGTTGCGGCCTTTCGCTTTCTTCTGCCACCTTGGCCGCCTCTTCCGTTGCCACCACCTTCTTGGGCTCCCTGCCGAAGAACAGCGCATAGGCTGCCGGCAGGACAAGGATGGTCAGCACCGTGGCGACGAGAATGCCGCCCATCATGGCGTAGGCGAGCGGCCCCCAGAAGACGCCGCGCGAGATCGGGATCAGCGCCAGCACCGCCGTCAGCGCCGTCAGCACGATCGGCCGGAACCGGCGCACCGCCGAGCCGATGATGGCCTCGGAGCGCTCCACGCCGGCGGCGATGTCCTGGTCGATCTGGTCGACCAGGATGATCGAGTTGCGCATGATGATGCCGAGCAGGGCGATGACGCCGAGGATGGCGACGAAGCCGAACGGCGCGCCGCTGATCAAAAGTGCCGCGGCCGCGCCGATGATGCCGAGCGGACCGGTGGCCAGCACCAGCATGGCCTTGCCGAAATGCTGCAGCTGGATCATCAGCAGCACGACGATGACGGCCAGCATGATCGGCGCTTTCGCCGCAATCGAGGCCTGGCTTTCGGCCGCATCCTCGGCGCCGCCCTGGATCTCGATCTTGTAGCCGGGTGCGAGGCTGGCGCGCAGGCCCTGCATCTCGCTGTACATTTTCATGGCGACATCGTTCGGCTGCACGCCGTCCGGCAGCGTGGCGCGCACGCTGATGGTCGGCAAGCGGTCGCGCCGCCATTCGACGCCTTGCTCCAGCACCGGGACGATCTTGGCGACCTGCGACAGCGGCACGGAGCCACCGAAATCGGTCGGGATGTAGACGGAGTCGACCGCCGACAGCAGGTGACGGCTTGCCTCCGGCTCACGGGCGACGATCGAAACCGTCTCCTCGCCGTCGCGGAAGTCATCGAGCGGCGCTCCCGACATGGTCGCCTGCAGTATCTGGCGGATGCGCTGCGAGGTGACGCCGAGCGCACGGGCGCGATCCTGGTCGATCACCAGCTTCATCGCCGGCACCGGCTCCAGCCAGTCGTCGTGGATGGCGCCGAGCAGCGGATTTGCCTGGAACTTCGCCTTCACCTCGTCGGCGATGCGGCGCACCTCCTGGCGATCCGGACCCATGACGCGCATCTGCACCGGCCAGCCGGTCGGCGGACCAAGGAACAGGCGATCGACCTTGGCGCGGATCGATGGGAAATCCTCGGCCAGGATGGTGCGCAGCTTGACGATCAGCCGCTCGCGGGCTGGTTCGTCATTGGCCATCACCAGAAGCTGGGCGAAGTTCGGGTTGCGAAGCTGCTGGTCGAGCGGCAGGAAGAAGCGCGGCGCGCCTTCGCCGATATAGGTGGCGATGAAGCGCTTGTCCTTGTCGTCCATCATCCTGGCTTCGAGCGCCTTGGCCTGGGTCTCGACTTCCTTGATGCTGGTGCCTTCCGGCAACCAGAGGTCGACAAGGATTTCCGGGCGCGACGATTGCGGGAAGAAATTCTGCGGGATGAACTGGAACGCCCACAGGCTGGTGGCAAACGTCATCAGCGTCATCACCAGGACGATGATGCGGTGGCGCACCGCCCATGCAACGGTCGAGCGAAGACGGCGGTAGAAGCGCGTGTCGAAGACATCGTGATGGTTGCCGGCGTGCTTGCGCTGCTTCAGGATCATGTGGCCGAGCCATGGCGTGAAATAGACCGCCGCGAACCAGGACACGATCAGCGCGATGCCGACGACGTAAAAAAGGGTGCGCACATATTCGCCGGCGGTCGAGGCAGCGAACCCGACGGGAATGAAGCCGGCCGTCGTGATCAGCGTGCCGGTCAGCATCGGGAAAGCGGTCGAGGAGTAGGCGAAGCTCGCCGCCTCGACCTTGACCAAGCCTTCCTCTAGTTTTCGCTCCATCATTTCGACGACGATCATCGCGTCGTCGACCAAGAGCCCAAGAGCGATGATCAGCGCGCCGAGCGAAATGCGCTGCAGGTCGATGCCGAGCTCGTACATGATGGCGAAGGTGGCGGCCAGGACCAGCGGAATGACGATCGCGATCACCAGGCCCGAGCGCCAGCCGATCGACAGGAACGATACAAAAAGCACGATCAGCAGCGCTTCGCCGAGCGCTTCCATGAACTCGCTCACCGCCTCCTTCACGACATGCGGCTGGTCGGAAATCTGATCGACCGAAACGCCATAGGGCAGCGCCTCTTCGAAGCGCTTGTAGGTCGCTTCGACGTCCTTGCCGACGTCGGTGACGTTGAAGCCCTTGGCCATGACGACGCCGAGCTGGACGCTGTCGTGTCCGTTGAAACGGTACTTGCGCTGGTACGGATCCTCGAGGCCCGAGGTCACGGTGGCGATGTCGCCGAGGCGCGTCACCTGGTTGCCGGCGCGCAGGCGAAGCTCGCGGATGTCGGCCGCCCTGGTGACATCGCCCTCGACCGAAATGCGCACCGAACGCTGGCCGGTGTCGACCGAACCTGCCGGGTCGACATTGTTCTGGCCTCGGATCGCATTCTGCAGGTCGGTCAACGTCAGGCCACGTTCGGCAAGCGCCTTGGATGAAACGTCGATGTAGAGTTTTTCCGGCTGGTCGCCGATGATCACGGCCTTCTCGACACCGGGCGTCGTCAGCAGCATGTCACGCGCCTGGATGGCGAATTTCTTCAGCTCGGGATAGCTGTAGCCGTCGCCGCTGATCGAATGCAGGGTGATGAACGTGTCACCGAATTCGTCATTGAAGTAAGGCCCAAGCAGCCCCTGCGGCAGCTCATTGGCGATATCGCCGACCTTCTTGCGCACCTGATAGAAAGCATCGGCGACCTGCGCCGGATTGGTGTCGCCCTTGACCTGCAAGGTGATGATGGCGCTGCCGGCGCGGGTGTAGGAGCGGACGAAATCGAGGTGCGGCGTTTCCTGCAGCTTGCGCTCGATCTTGTTGACGACCTGGTCCTCCATCTCCTTGATCGAGGAGCCTGGCCAGATCGCCTGGACGACCATGACGCGGAAGGTGAAATCGGGGTCTTCCTTTTGGCCCATGCGCATCAGGCCGAGCGCACCGGCCACGATGATCAGCCCGAACAGGAAGCGGGCAATGCTCGGATGGCCGATTGCCCAGCGCGAAAGATTGAAAGACCGCTTTTCATTGGTGTCGATGGTCATCGGCGTCAGTCCGTTTCAATTTGATCAACAGAGCACGCGCTTTCGCATGCCCAAGGAACTTCCGATGTGGGCTTCCGGGCGGCGTGGCTTTCCGAGTTGAGAGATCTACATCGCGGTGGGACGCGAGGATCGACGTGGGGGTTACATCGACCTGAGATCTCGAAAATCGGGGGCGCCTGCCGCCCGGAAACCGTGAATTGCCTGGCCGTCAGCGCAAGCGCCTTGCAGCGTCATCGGCCGACGCCGACTGTTGCGCCGCATCACCGGTCAGCTTGACTTTCAGATTCTCGGTCATGAACTGCGTGCCGGCGGCGACGACGACGTCACCCGGCTTCAGCCCATCGGCGACACTGACGCCGTCGGGGGTGAAGGCGGCGACCTTGACCGGATGCGCATGGACGGTCCCGCCGTTGCGGTCGACTGTCCAGACGATCGATTGGCTGTCCTTTTGCGCCAACGCGGCCAGCGGGATCGACACCAGTTGCTGCCGGTTGTCCGCCGCGGCTTCGATGGAGGCGGTCATGCCTAGCAGCACGCGAGAATCGTTGGGCAGGCTGACGCGAACGGCAAAGGTGCGCGACTGCGGATCGGCGCTGCCGGCGACTTCGCGGACCTTGCCGTCGAGCGTCAGCGCCTCATCGGACCAGAAGCCAGCCTTGACGGTCTTGCCCGGCTTGAATTCGGCGATATCGGTTTCCGGAACAGCGATCAGGACTTCCTTCTCGCCGTCGATGGCAACGGTCACCACCGGCGTGCCGGAGCCGACCACCTGGCCGACATCGGCGGCAACGGCAGTGACGATGCCGTTCTTGTCCGCCTTGAGATCGGTATAGCGGACCTGGTTCTGTGCCTGGGCAAGCTGCGAGCGGGCGGAGTCTCGCGTGGCGACAGCCTGATTATAGGCGAGCGTCGCCTGCTCGAGCTGCGACTTCGGCGCGAAATTCTTGGCGTAGAGCTGTTCGGCCCGCTTGCGCGTAAGCTCGACTGTCTCGACCTGACGGTCGGCAGCATCGAGGCTGGCCTGAGCGCTTCTCACCGAAAGCTCGTAGTCGGTGGGATCGATGCGGGCGAGAACGTCGCCCGGCTTGACGCGGTCACCGATGTCGACAAGGCGCTCGGTGATCTTGCCGTTGATGCGAAAACCGAGATTCATCTCGGTGCGGGCACGCACCGATCCGGAATAGGAAAGCTGACGGGTATCGCTCGCCTTAGCGATCTCGACCACCTTGACCGGGCGGATGATCTCGGTGACCTCGGCTTTCTCCTGCGAGCAGCCGGCGAGGCCGAGAGCGACAACCATAATCAATGCTAGGCCGGCGGCCGGTCGCCTGTAGGTGATGGACTTGGACAAAGACACTTTTCGTACTCCCGAACTGTGGGGATGAATTGCCGGTATCGCCGCCCGACGGGCGGCAACGGTCATTTCTTCAAGGCTCTGATGGCAAACTCGGTAAGCTCGTCCGGCGTCGCCCGGTTCTTCTTGGCGAGGCACTGGGCCATCATCTGCGGATGACAGAGGCTGATAATGGCAGCGCCGAAGCACCGGGAAGCGATCACCGGATCCTGATCGACGAACTCGCCGGTAGCGATTCCCTCGCGGATCACTTCCGCGACCAGTTCATGGATGCTGTCGATGTGCTTTTCGATGACGTGCCAGTCGCGCTCGATGGCGACGATGACCATCTCGTGCACCTTCTCCTGGTCGATCATGGTCTCGAGCGTCCACTGGTAGTGCGTATGCACGTAGCGGCGGAGCTTTTCGCTGGCGGTGCCGGGGCCATGGCAGGCTTCGTAGGTCAACCGGTAGCAGGTCTCGAGCATACGGCCGCAAACCGCCTGGTGGATTTCCACCTTGGAGGCGAAGAAGCGGTAGATGTTGGCGGTCGACATGCCGAGTTCGCGCGCTATGTCGGCGACGTTGGTCTTGCCGTAGCCGTAGTGGCGAAACAATCGCTCCGCGCAATCCAGGATGCGCGTGACATTTTCCTGGCGGGCGGAATCGGCGGTGGTGTCTAGGGTTTCAAGCATCTCGTTGGCCAATTTACGACTGACGAATTTAGAATTTCGTCACTCGTAAATTGAAAACCATCACCTGTCAAGGCACGATTTTGGCTGCTGATGACAGATGGTGACATCCCTGGACGGAGTTGGCCCATGAAACGCATGTGGTTTCCGCCGGGCGAGCCTGCAACGCCGCCCCGTGTTTTTTTTGCGAAGGATCTTGAAAAGATGCTTTCCGAAATCGGTTCCGTTTTCGGATCAGGCCCTAAGGCTGCTTTGCCATCTCCCGCAGCCGGAACTTCTGGATCTTGCCCGTCGAAGTCTTCGGGATTTCCGCGAAGATCACCGCTTTCGGCACCTTGAAGCGGGCGAGCAGCGCGCGGCAGTGCTCGATTACCTCCGCCTCGGTCGCCGCCTTGCCCGGCTTCAGCTCGACATAGGCGACCGGCACCTCGCCCCATTTGTCGTCGGATCGGGCGACAACGCCGCAAGAAGCGACGGCGGGATGCTTGTACAGCGCCTCCTCGACCTCGATCGAGGAGATGTTTTCGCCGCCGGAGATGATGATGTCCTTGGAACGGTCCTTGAGCTGGATGTAGCCGTCCGGATGGATGACGCCGAGGTCGCCCGAATGGAACCAGCCGCCGGCAAAGGCCTCGTCGCTCGCCTTGCGGTTCTTGAGATAGCCTTTCATGACGATGTTGCCGCGGAACATCACCTCGCCGATGGTCTCGCCGTCGGCCGGCGTCTCTTGCATCGTCTGCGGGTCCATCACCGTCAGGCCTTCGAGCGCGGCATAGCGTACGCCTTGCCTGGCCTTCTTCGCCGCCCTCGCCCCTTTCTCCAGCCGGTCCCACTCGCCATGCCATTCGTTGACGACGGCCGGGCCATAGGTTTCGGTCAGGCCGTAGAGATGGGTGACGGCAAAGCCCGCATCGGCCATGCCCGACAGCACCGCCTCGGGCGGCGGCGCCGCGGCGGTGTTGAAGGTGACGGTCTGCGGGAACTGCCGCTTGTCCTCGTCCCTGGCGTTGATCAGCACCGACATGACGATGGGTGCACCGCACAGATGGGTGACGCCGTGATCGGCGATGGCGTCGTAGATCGGCTTCGGCCGCACCCAGCGCAGGCAGACATGCGTGCCGCCCTGCACGGCAAGCGTCCAGGGAAAGCACCAGCCGTTGCAGTGGAACATCGGCAATGTCCACAGATAGACGGGGTGCTTGCCCATGCCGGCATGGATGGTGTTGGCATAGGCCATCAATGCCGCGCCCCGATGGTGGCAGACGACGCCCTTCGGATTGCCTGTCGTGCCGGAGGTGTAGTTGAGCGAAATGGCATCCCATTCGTCGTCCGGCATCGACCAGGCGAAATCCTCGTCGCCGCCGGCGACAAACGCCTCATAGTCCAGCGTGCCGATCCGCTCGCCCTTGGGATAGGGCGCATCGGCGGCATAGTCGGGATCGTCGTAATCGATCAGCAGCGGCCTGACCTTGGCCAGCGTCAGCGCTTGCCGAACCACGCCGGCGAATTCGCGGTCGACGATCAGCACCTTGGTTTCGGCGTGATCGAGCTGGAAGGCAATGACGGCGGCGTCGAGGCGGGTGTTGAGCGAGTGCAGCACCGCCTTGGTCATCGGCACGCCGAAATGCGCCTCCAGCATCGGCGGTGTGTTGGACAGCATGACGGTGACGGTGTCGCCCTTGCCGATACCGCGCTTCGCCAGTGCCGAGGCAAGCCTCAGCGAGCGCTTCCAGAAATCGCGATAGGTCGTGCGCTGGCGGCCATGGATGATGGCGATCTGGTCGGGAAAGGTTTTTGCCGCCCGCTCGAAATAGGTCAGCGGCGTCAGCGGCTGATGGTTGGCCGGGTTTCGATCGAGGTCCTGTTCGTAGGGATTGCCCATCCCGTCCTCCGCGCAATGTGTTCGTCGAGAACTTTAGCTACCGGCTTCCGGCCCGTCACCACCAACGATGCCATCATAGACCGCGTGTGGCACAAGAATGGTCTAGATTCGGCGGCGAAAGCGCATCTATTCCTTCCTCCAATTTGACTTTTGTCGAGAGCCGTGAATAATGTCAGCGAGGAGATGGCATGGCGATCCGACCGGCAGAACAGCTTATCCACAAGGCCGCCTGGCTTTACTATGCACACGGCCTGCGCCAGGACCAGGTGGCCAGCCAGCTCAAGATTTCCCGTGCCTCGGTGGCGATGTATCTGCGCAAGGCGCGCGAGACCGGCATCGTCAACATCTCGACCTCGACCCAGCTTTTCACCGACGACGTGCTGGCGCGCAAGCTGGAAGACGCGCTGAAGCTCGACGCGGTCTGGATCGCGCCGGAAAACGGCTATGTCGCCGACCCCTCGACCGACATCGCGGTGCTGGCGGCAAGCGTCTTTCTCGAGCTGATCAGGAAAGGCGACCGCATCGGCGTCGCCTGGGGACGGACGGTCTACACCATCGCCGACATCATGTCCTATGCCGATCTGCAGGACGTCACCGTGGTGCAGCTCTGCGGCAATCTGGGAGCCCCCTATTCGTACCGGCCGGACCAATGCACGATGGAAATCGCGCGCCGGCTCAATGCCAAGGGGCTGAATTTCTACGCGCCGCTGGTGCTGACGACGGAAGAACTGGCACGCGGCCTGCGCGCCGAGCCGGTGATCCGCGAGCAATTGTCGGGCATCGGCGAATGCGGCCTGGCGCTGTATTCGGTAGGCTCGGTGGACACCGACAGCCATCTGGTCAAATGCGGCGCGCTGACGCCAAGCGAAATGGCTGTATTGCGCAAGGCGGGTGCGGCCGGCGTCATTGCCGGGCAGATCATCGACGCCCGAGGCCAGGCGCTCGACTGCAGCTACAACCGCCGGCTGATTTCGGCAGAGCTGTCATCGCTGCGCCAGATCGGAAAGCGCCTTGTGGTGGTGCAGGAAGAGAGCAAGTTCGAACCGCTCGTCGCGGCGATCGCCGGCGGGCTCTGCACCCATCTCGTCGTCGGCGCGCGCATGGCGCGGCGGCTGCTCGACCATGCCGGAGCGGCAGCAGAAAAGGTCGCCTGATACCTAGTTTCAGCCGCCGACGCATTGTCATCAAGGCGTCGCGGTATTCCTGTTCACAACAAGAGAGAAATCGGACGAAGCTGACATGAAGAACCTGTGGAATGACGGCGAGGCGGAGAAGCTGGTCGCCGACTATGCAAAGAAGGGTGTGGCCCGCGATCTGGCGCTGCGCGTCTATACGACCAGGCTGCTGGGCGGCGAGCCGCGGCTCGTCCTGCATGGCGGCGGCAACACCTCGTGCAAGACCAGGGCCACCGACCTTGTCGGCGACGAATGGGACGTGCTCTGCGTCAAGGGCAGCGGCTGGGACATGGGCGTCATCGAGCCGCAGGGCCTGCCGGCGGTCAAGCTCGGCGCGCTGTTGAAGGCGCGGTCGCTCAAGAAGCTCTCCGACGAGGACATGGTCGCGCTGCAGCGGGCGAACCTCATCGATCCGTCCTCGCCCAATCCGTCGGTCGAGACGCTGCTGCACGCCTTCCTGCCGCACAAATTCGTCGACCACACGCATTCGACGGCGATCCTGGCCATCGTCGACCAGGAGGACAGCGAGGCGCTGAGCCGGAAGGTGTTCGGCGAAAAGATGGGCTTCGTGCCTTACATCATGCCGGGCTTCGATCTGGCCAAGGCGGCCGCCGATGTATTCGACGCCGATCCGACGGTCGAAGGCCTGATCCTAGACAAGCACGGCATCTTCACCTTCGGCGACGATGCCAGGCAGGCCTATGACCGGATGATCCATTATGTGAACGTCGCCGAGGATTTCATCGCCGGAAACGGCAAGCCGCGCACCGAAAAAGTGGCACTGCCGGCCAGGCTGGCGAAGCCTGCGGAGATTGCGCCGATGCTGCGCGGCGCGGTGGCGGTGGCACGCGGCGAAGGCCGCTTCGATCGGATGATCAGCGATTTCCGCACCTCGGATGCGATCGTCGATTTCATCAATTCGGCAAAAATTGCCGACTATGCCGGGCGCGGCGTGTCGACACCTGACCTGTCGATCCGCATCAAAACCGGACCGATGGCACTGCCGGCGCCCGACGCGGACAAGGTCGGCGACTACAAATCCGTCATCCGCCAGCATGTCGAGAAATTCGCCAAGGACTATCGCGCCTATTTCGAAACCAATGATGCGCTCGACGACGTGAAGCGCACCATGCTCGACCCGATGCCGCGGCTGACGCTGGTGCCCGGCCTCGGCATGTTCGGCCACGGTCGCACGCTGAAGGATGCGAAGATTGCCTCGGACGTCGGCGAAATGTGGATCGAGGCGGTGCGCGGCGCCGAAGCCGTCGGTGACTTCCGCCCGCTCTCCAAAGCCGACCTGTTCCCGCTCGAATACTGGTCGCTGGAACAGGCCAAGCTCGCCTCCAACAAGCCGAAGCCGCTGACCGGCCAGGTGGTACTGGTCACCGGCGGCGCCGGCGCGATCGGTGCTGCCACGGCAAAGCTGTTCGCCGACAACGGTGCCCATGCCGTCGTCGTCGATCTCGATGGATCAAGGGCTGCCGAGGCGGCAAAAAGGGCCGGCAACGGTTCGATCGGCATTGGCGCCGACATCACCGATCCGGCGCAGATGCGCGCCGCCTTCGACAAAGCGGTCGACGTCTACGGCGGCCTCGACATTCTCGTGTCCAATGCCGGTGCTGCCTGGGAGGGCCGGATCGGCGAGCTCGACGACGCCACCTTGCGCAAAAGCTTCGAACTCAATTTCTTCGCCCATCAGTCGGCGGCGCAGAATGCCGTGCGCATCATGCTCGAACAGGGCACCGGCGGCGTGCTGTTGTTCAACACCTCCAAGCAGGCGGTCAATCCGGGGCCGAAGTTCGGCGCCTATGGCATTCCCAAGGCGGCAACGTTGTTTTTGTCCAGGCAATATGCGCTCGACTACGGCGCCCATGGCATCCGCTCCAATGCCGTCAACGCCGACCGCATCCGTTCGGGGCTGTTGACCGATGCCATGATCGCCAGCCGCTCGGGCGCACGCGGCGTGTCGGAGAAGGAGTACATGTCCGGCAACCTGCTCGGCCAGGAAGTGACGGCAGAAGACGTCGCCCAAGCCTTCCTGCATCAGGCGCTGGCCGAGCGGACCACCGCCGATGTGACGACGGTCGATGGCGGCAACATCGCGGCGGCGCTGCGGTAGATCTAAACACCGGACCAACAAAAAGAGCGGCCCGCGAGCCGCTCTTTTCCTTTGCCTATAGCGAAAGACTACTTCGCGTTCGGGTTCGGCATCCAGGTCGGCATCGCGACATCGGCATGGGCGAATTGCGGCAGCTTGGCCGAGAGGTCCTCCATGTTCTTGATGTCCTTGTCGAGCAGATCCTTCTGGGTGATCAGCGTCGGCGGCACGATGACGTTGTGGCCGGGATCCTCGCCGGCCAAGAGCTGCGCCAGCGCACGCACCGAGACCTGGCCGACGACGGCCGGGTTGGTGGCGGCGGTTGCCGCCCAGGCGCTGTCCGGCTCGCGCATCGCGGCGATGTCCGAGGTCGAAATGTCGGCCGAATAGATCTTGATGTCCTTGTTCAGCCCGGCCTCGTCGACTGCGATCTTCACGCCCTTGGCGAATTCGTCATAGGGCGCGAACATCACCTTGATGTCGGGATGGGCCGATAGCACCGAACGGGCCTGGTTGGCGACCGAATTGGCGATCGGATTGTCGAGCGTGCCGAACATGGCGGCTTCGTTGATGCCCGAATATTTCTTCTTGAATTCGACCCAGGTCTCGTTGCGGCGGTCGAGCGGCGCGATGCCGGCGACATAGACATAGCCGGCCTTCCAGCTCTCGCCATTGTCCTTGACCGCCTGTTCGAGCGCCAGGCGCGCGAGGTCGCGGTCGGACTGTTCGATCTGCGGGATCTTGGGGTTTTCGACATTGACGTCGAAGGCGACGACCTTGATGCCGGCGTCGACCGCGCGCTGGGCGGCGTCCTTCATCGATTCCGTCAGGCCGTGCTGGATGATGATGCCCTGGACGCCGAGCGCGATGGCCTGGTCGACCATGTCCGCCTGAAGCGCCGCGTCCTGGCGGCTGTCGAGCACGCGCAGGTCGACACCGAGTGCCTTGGCCTGCGCCTCGACGCCGGACAGATACGCCTGGAAGAAGTCGCCAGTCGAGAGATAGCGGACCAGCGCTATCTTGACGGCGCCCGGCTTGTCGAACGGCGCCGGCCTGTCCTGCGCCATCGCCGGCAACTGCATAAGCAATGTTGCGCCGGCAAGCCCGAGCGCTGCCTTCCCTAAAAGCCTTCTTGTGATGTTCACGTCGTTTCCTCCACTTGTTGAACCCAAAATGTGACCCGGTCGAACCCCTATCTCCTGCCCCTGCCGGAAAGGGCGAAGGTAAAGACAAGGGCGACCACGAGAACCACGCCCTTGACGAAATCCTGCGTGTAGTAAGGCGCGTTCATCATCGTCAGGCCCTGCAACAGCACGCCGACAAACACCGCGCCGACAGCCGTGCCGAAGGCGTTCGGCTTGGCGGCGCCGAGAACCGCGTAACCGATGAGTGCCGCAGCCACCGCGTCGAGCAACAGATTATTACCCGAGGCGATGTCGCCGCGTCCAAGCCGGGCAGCGAGCAAAATGCCGCCGATCGAGGCAAAAACTCCCGAAATCACATAGGCCCAGATTTTGTATGCCTTGACAGGCGCGCCGGCGAGTTCTGCGGCGCGTTCGTTGCTGCCGACCGCATACATCATGCGCCCGAAACGCGTGTATTCGAGAAAGAACCAGATCAGCACCGCCAGCACGAGCAGGACGACGACCGACACCGGAATGAGGTTCGGGATGAAGAAATCGAAGCGATGGCGGCCAAGCGCCAGGAACGCGGCGCCGAAACTGCCGTTGGCGACCGAGCCGTCGGGCATGGTCATGCCAGTGGCGATCGAACGGCCCTCGGTCGGTATGCGCTGCAGGCCGACAAGCAGGAACATCATGCCGAGCGTCGCCAAAAGGTCCGGAACCCGCATATAGACGATCAGCCAGCCATTGATCAGGCCGACGACGGCGCCGATCACAAGACAGACGACGACCGCCACGACGGCGTTCTGCCCCAGCACCACCATGACATAGGCAGCCGCCATCATGGCGCTGGTGGCGACAGAGCCGATCGACAGGTCGAAGCCGCCGACGACCAGCGTGGCGGTGACGCCGAGCGCCAGAACACCGGTGATGGCGACCGACTGGAAGATGAAGACGGCGCTTTGCGGCGAGACGAAACCATCGGCGGCAACAGCGAAATAGGCGATCAGCCCGAACAACAGAACGATGAAGCCGTAGCGAATAGCATTGTCGCGCAGGATCATTCAGCGCTCCCGCACGCTGGCACCGTCTTTATCCGACCCGAATTCATGCCCTCTCCATTCCAATTCTCATCGTCTTCCCGCTCTCAGGCTGCGCTGTGCAAAGGCCCGCCCGCCACTTCGGCCAGCAGACGCTCGAGATCGACATCGGTATTGCGGTGCTCGCCGACGATCGTCTGCTCCGACATCACCAGGATGCGATCGGCCGTCTCCAGGGCTTCGTCGAGTTCGGTGACGAACAGCAGCGTCGCGCGGCCGTGGGCGCTGGTCCGCAGCTTGGCGGCGATATCGCGTCTGGCCGAGATGTCCACACCTTGAAACGGCTCGTCGAGGATGAAAAGCCTTGCCGCCTGCGACATCCAGCGGGCGACCATCACCTTCTGCTGATTGCCACCGGAAAGCGACGCCATCTCGTCCCTCTCGGAGCGACAGACGATGCCCAACTCCTGGATCTGCTGGCGAGCAATGGCGCGTTCGATACGGCGCTTGAGGACGCCGAGACGCGACATGCGCCTGTGGAACGGCAGGCTGATATTCTCCTGGACGTTGAAGTCGCCGACGATGCCGTTTTCGCCCCGGTCCTTGGCGACGAGAAACACACCGGCGGCAATCGCTTCGCCGGTCGATGCCGGCGCATAGGGTTTCCCGTTCAGCATCATGGTCCCGCCCAGCGGCTGGCGCAGGCCGAACAGCGTCTCGGCGAGCGCGGTCTTGCCGACGCCGACGAGGCCGGTGATGGCAACGACCTCGCCGTCGCCGAGGGTCAGCGAAATCGGCCGGGCGCCTTCTGCAACCCGCAACCCGTCCGTGGTAAAAATTGCTTTGGCCGAATTCCTGGCGACGATCCGCTCGAGCTGGATCTTGCGGCCGAGCATGGCGTTGACCGCACCTTCGTAATCCAGCGGCTTCTTGTCGAAGATGCCTGAGATGACCCCATCGCGCATCGAAATGATGCGATCGGCAAGCCGCCTGATGTCAGACATACGGTGCGAAATGTAGAGGATGGCCACGCCTTGCTGGCGAAGCCGGTCGAGCAATGCGAACAGCCGGTCGGCCTCGGCGCTGGACAGCGAGGAAGTCGGCTCGTCGAGGATCAGCACTTTCGGCCGGTGCGCCATGGCGCGGGCGATCGCCACCATCTGGCGGTCGGCCAGAGAGAGATCGCTGATCCGGGCCTTGAGGTCCATGGCCAGTCCCATGCGGTCGGCCACCGCCTTTGCCTCGCGACGCACCCGGCCTGGATTGAACAGGGTCGGCACGCCGCTGCCGCTCAACCTGTCGAGGGTAAGATTGGTGGCGACGTCGAGGTCTGCGACGACACCGTCATTGATGTTCTGGTGGACGGTAACGACGCCGGCGCGGATCGCCTCCGCCGGCGTTTTCGGGTCGAACTCATGACCGGCAAGCGACATCGAGCCGCCGCCATGGTCGTAGACGCCACTGATGATCTTGACGAGGGTGGATTTGCCGGCGCCGTTGGCGCCCATCAGCACGGTCACTTCGCCGGCATGCAATTCGAGCGAGACGCCGCCAAGCACCTCGATATGGCCAAAGGATTTCCTCAGGCCGTCGACGCGGAACACGGCATCATTGCCCATTCGTTCCTCCCTGACCATGACGCTATGGGCTATATCGGCAATTGTCAACACGATTGACAATTGCCAGCAGGCTTCCTAGCTTGGCCCGACCGCGTTGGCTCCGCTATCATCGGAGCACATGAGCGGGAGGTGAGGATGACTGGGAAATCGCCGTTCGAAGCACTGTCGGTCGAGACACTGGCGGGCCGTCTCGGTGCCAACGAGCCCCTGTGTTCGCAGATCGGCAAGGATACGAGCCAGTGGAAGGTTCGTGAAGTCGGCGACGGCAATCTGAACCTGGTGTTCATCGTCGAGGGTGCTGAGGGTGCGGCCGTCGTCAAGCAGGCCCTGCCCTACGTCCGGCTGGTCGGCGACAGCTGGCCGCTGCCGCTAAAACGCTCCTTCTTCGAATACCATGCGCTGACGCGGCAACAGGCGCGGGCGCCGGGTTCGGTGCCCGATATCTATCACTTCGACGAAGGCCAGGCGCTGATCATCATGGAGTATCTGTCGCCGCACATTATCCTGCGGCGGGCGCTGATCGAAGGCCGGCAATTGCCCAATATCGCGACAGACATCGGCTTGTTCATGGCCCACACGTTGTTTCGCGGCTCCGACCTGCATATGGCGACCAAGGACCGCAAGGCCGATCTGGCACTGTTCGCCGACAATGTCGAACTCTGCGACATCACCGAGAACCTGGTTTTCTCGGATCCGTATTTCGATGCCAAGATGAACCGGCACACCAGCCCGCAGCTCGATGGCATTGTCGCCGAGCTGCGCGCCGACCGCGACCTCAAGGTCGAGGCGCAGCGCATGAAGCACATCTTCGCTGCCAATGCCGAGACGCTGCTGCATGGCGACCTGCATTCCGGCTCGATCATGGTCACCGACACCGAAACGCGGATGATCGACCCCGAATTCGCTTTCTACGGGCCGATCGCCTTCGACGTCGGCATGCTGCTCGCCAATTTCTGGATGGCGTTCTTCTCGCAGCGCGGCCATGAACAGGACGGAAGCCGCGACGCCATGCGTGACTATCTGCTCGGCGTTACGGTCGAGACATGGTCGGTGTTTCGCGCCGAGTTCTCGCATCTGTGGCGAACCGAGCGTACCGGCATGCTCTACCAGAAGAGCCTATTCGAAGATCAGGGCGACAGGCTTGGCGCCGAGCAGGCGCTAGACCACATGCTGCATTCGATCTGGACCGATCTGCTTGGCTTTGCCGGCGTCGAGGTTCACCGGCGAATTCTCGGACTTGCCCACAATGCCGATTTCGAGACTATTGCCGATCCGGATCTGCGCGCCAGATGTGAGGCAAAGGCGCTGAAATTCGGCCGTCACCTCGCCGTCAACCGGCGCCAGATCCACAGCATCGACGAGGTCAACCGGTTGGCCGCGCTGATCGAACGGGAGAGCAGGATTTGAACGTCGGCGACCGCCACTACCGCACCATCTGGCCGAGTGACGACGGGCGTTCGGTGGAGATCATCGACCAGCGCTGGCTGCCGCATGATTTCCGCATCGAAAAGATCGATACCGTCGCCGGCATCGCCACGGCAATCCGCGACATGTGGGTGCGCGGGGCGCCGCTGATCGGCGTCACCGCGGCCTATGGCGTCGCCATGCAGATGGCCGACGATCCGTCGGATGCAGCACTCGACGCCGTCTGGGCAACCTTGCACGAAACGCGCCCGACGGCGATCAATTTGCGCTGGGCGCTGAACGAAATGCAGCGCTTCCTGCTGACGCTTCCCCTGGCAGAACGTGCCGCGGCTGCCTATCGGCGTGCCGGCGAGATCGCCGACGAGGATGTCGGCCTCAACCGCGCCATCGGCGCCCATGGGCTCGAAATCATCAAGGCGATCGCGGCGCGCAAGCAGCCGGGCGAACCGGTCAATATTCTGACCCACTGCAACGCCGGCTGGCTGGCCACGGTCGACTACGGCACCGCCACCGCGCCGATCTATCTGGCGACGGAAGCCGGCATTCCAGTCCATGTCTATGTCGACGAAACACGACCCCGCAACCAGGGTGCCCAATTGACCGCCTGGGAGATGGCCGGCCACGGCGTGCCGCATACGCTGATCGTCGACAATGCCGGCGGCCATCTGATGCAGCGCGGCCAGATCGATATGGTCGTCGTCGGCACCGACAGGACCACCGCCGACGGCGATGTCTGCAATAAGATCGGTACCTATCTCAAGGCGCTTGCCGCCGACGACAACGACGTGCCGTTCTATGTCGCGCTGCCGTCGCCGACGATCGACTGGACTGTGGGCGACGGGCTGGCCGACATCCCGATCGAACAGCGCTCGCCCGACGAGGTCTCACTGGTCTGGGGCAAGACCGCTTCCGGCGAGATCGCCCAGGTCCGCGTATCGCCGGAAGCCACGCCGGCGGCCAATCCGGCCTTCGACGTGACGCCGGCGCGGCTGGTCACCGGTTTGATCACCGAACGCGGTGTCGCTACGGCCTCGCGCGAAGGCCTGAGGGCGATGTTTCCCGAGCGCGGATGATCCGCTTTGCCGAGAGGGCGCTCCGGATTTGCCTGATCTCACGATTTCTTGAACGCGGCACGGTTAAAAACGCCCGTTGCCTGTCCCACATGGACGGCCGTATGCGTAGCGGCGGGGCGGCGCCCAACGCTCGAAGCCGGGGTTGCCCACGGCTCGGCGAGTGAACCAGCGGGATACCGCGATGTCATTCAGACCGTTGCTTGGTGACGGACGGGTTCGGAGCCAGGACGAGAAGTCGGAGCCCCTGCAAACCGCGTCATGGGTCAGCTCCTCGATCGTCTTCGACAACCGGCGGTGGGCGTGCCGGGAGGCGGAGCTCCGCTGGACAGCCCCTCATCATCTGATCGTGCTGACCGAAGAAGGCGGCACGTCCCATACATCCATCCGGCACGAGGCACGATCCCTTTACGACGGAATGGACCGTCCCGGAGCCCTCACCTTCGTCCCGGCAGGCGCGGAACGACAGGGCTTCTATCGCGATGTAAACCTCTCCTATTCAGCCCTGTGGATCGATCCCGATATCGGGCTTCCCGGATGCGAACGCCTGAGGAACCTGCCTATACTGGTAAACAAGAAAGACGCGGTCGTCGCCACGCTCTTGAGTTCGCTTCGTGACGAGATGGCACTCGGCCACAAGCCAGACACTGCCTATGTCGAGCATCTGGTCGCCCTCGTCAGTCTCCGCGTGGCCAACCTGAGCCGGGAGCAACCGCGGTTTGTACGTCACGGCTGTCTCAGCCGCCGGGCACTTGGTCGCGTTCGGGATTACATCGATGCGCATATGAATTCCGACATTTCGCTAAGCGAGCTGGCAGCCGCCGCGGGCATGGCCGTCGACAGTTTTGCGCGTCGCTTCAAGGCGACGACCGGCCTTGCACCCTACGCCTATGTGATCGAGGAACGGGTGCGGCGAGCGGAGGCGCTGCTGCGCGAAACGGGTTTGTCGATCGGTGTCATTGCCTTTCGGCTCGGCTTCTCAAGCCAGAGCCACTTCACCACGACCTTCCGACGTCTGAGGGGCATGACGCCTCGTGCCTATCGGGTGAATTCTTCTCCAGAATCCTGATAGTGCCGCCGGTTTCTTGAAAGAAAGCCGCCGCCCGCACTCCCACCTCCAGTGTCGTTGGGTGACAGAACCCGAGGGTTCGCTCGGGTCAAGTTGCCGTCTGCGCTTCATTGCGACTGGGAGATCATGCATGGCCAAAACGGACAACAGGAGCGGACCGACGCGTCGAATGGTATTGGAAGGCGGTGTCGCGACCGGGGTGCTCCTGGCTACCGGACTACCGGTTGACGCCGAGCCGGCCGAGACCGTCACGGCGGCTGCGTCGTCCTCACCACTACCGACGATGACGATGTCGTTACGGATCAACGCGAAGGATCTTGCCATCGAGCTCGACCCGCGGACGACGCTGCTCGACGCCCTGCGCAACCATCTCGGCCTCACCGGCTCGAAGAAGGGCTGCGACCACGGCCAGTGCGGCGCATGCACGGTGCTCGTCGATGGGCGCCGGATCAATTCCTGCCTGACGCTTGCCGCAATGCATCAAGGCGACGAGATCACCACGGTCGAGGGCCTTGCCGAGGGTGACCGGCTGCATCCGGTCCAGGCCGCCTTCGTCGCCCGCGACGGTTTCCAGTGCGGCTACTGTACGCCAGGCCAGATCTGCTCGGCGGTTGGCATGCTGGGCGAGGCGCGGGCCGGCTGGCCAAGCCATGCGAGCGCCGACGTGGCAGCGGCTTCCGTCGCTCTCACCGATGCCGAGATCCGCGAGCGGATGAGCGGCAACATCTGCCGTTGCGCCGCCTATCCGAACATTGTCGCTGCAATCCGCGACGCGGCAGAGGAGGCATGAGCAATGCAGTCCTTCACTTATGAACGTGCGACGAGTGCTGAGCAGGCGGCGGCCGCGGTTGCGGCCCTGCCGGACGCCAAGTTCATCAGCGGCGGTACCAACCTGCTCGACCTGATGAAGCTCGAGATCGAGCGCCCAGCGCATCTCGTCGACATCAGCCGGCTGCCGCTTGATCGGATCGAGGAGACGGCGGAAGGCGGGCTTCGGGTCGGCGCCCAGGTCCGCAATAGCAATCTCGCCGCCGACCCGCGGGTAAGGTCGCGCTACCCGATGCTCACGCAAGCGCTGCTGGCGGGAGCGTCCGGCCAGATACGCAACAAGGCCTCGACCAGCGGCAATCTCCTGCAGCGCACGCGCTGCCCCTATTTCTACGACCGCAACATGCCCTGCAACAAGCGCCAGCCGGGTTCGGGCTGCGCGGCACTTCAGGGCTTCAACCGCATGCACGCCGTACTCGGCGCGAGCGAAGCCTGCATCGCGGTCCATCCTTCTGACATGGCGGTCGCCATGTCCGGGCTCGACGCCAGGATCGAGACCGTCTCGCCCGGCGGCGAGACCCGTACGACCCCGATCGGCGATGTCCATCGATTGCCCGAGACGATGCCCCAGGTGGAGACCGTGCTCGGCCACGGCGAAATGGTCGTCGCGGTTGTCCTGCCGCCGCCGCCACCCGGCCGGCAGCTTTACCGCAAGGTGCGCGACCGTGCTTCCTACGCCTTCGCGCTGGTGTCCGTGGCAGCAATCGTCGAGAAAGGCGGCGACCGTATTCGAAGTGCTCGGATCGCCATGGGCGGCGTGGCAGCCAAGCCCTGGCGCGCGACGGAGGCGGAGCGCACGCTCGCAGGAGCGTCGGCGTCCGACGGTGCCTTTATCGACGCGGCCGAAGCCGCGCTCGCCGGAGCTGTCGGGCATGGCGCCAATGATTTCAAGATCCCGCTGGCGAAACGGACGATGCGGCACACGCTCGCTGCTGCCGTCGAGAGTGCGTGAGGTGACACGATGACAGAGACGACGACCCCGAACAGCGGTTCCCAGATGCAGGCGACGAGCAGGAGATCGATATGAAACTCACGCGACGCGCCGTTGCCGCCGCGGGTGGCGGCCTTTTTGTTTCTGCCGCAGCAGCTTGGGGCGCCACATCCGACCCGGGAGCTCGTCACGGGCTCGAGGCCGCCGTCGACGCCTTCTTTGCCGGCTGGGCCTCTGGCGACTGGACGGCATTCCTTGATTGTTGCGATGAGACGATGACCTTCCAATTCCCTGTCGGCGAGCAACGAGGCCGACACGGACCACCGGAAGGCAAGCGGGCACTCGCAGCCTGGACCGCCGCGCATCAGGCGCAGGGAAACAGGATCACGAAATTGACCGTCGATCTCAAGCTCTTCGCCGCCGACTGGGTCATCGTCTGCGACCGCGGGAGCGGGACAATCGGTGGCGCGCCCTACACTGGCCTGCATGCGATCCTCATCCGGGCCGGCCCGACAGGGAGGCTGGTCGAATTTCGCGAGTATTTCGGCGAGATCGCCGCGTGAGCTCCGGCCGCCGCGCGACGAACATAAAGGTGCGAGGAAGCGGCGTCGTCGCGGCCTCGATGCTTCCGAACTCCAGATGAAAAATCTTTAGGTGACTTATGAACGAGACCATACCCGGACTGCCCGGCTCCGCCACCCATTCAAGGATGAAACCTCGTCCCGATGCTGGCATCATCGGGAGGCCGATCGACCGCATCGACGGTCCGCTCAAAGTGACGGGCGGCGCCACATACGCTTACGAGAATGAGCTGGATGGTACAGCCTATGGCTACATTCTCGGCGCCTCCGTCGCCAAGGGCCGCATCGCCGAGATCGACACGACCGAAGCCGAACGGGCGCCGGCAGTGCTGCTCGTCATCACGCACCGCAATGCGCCGGCCCAGCCGGATTTCGGCCCAACGGTCACGCCAACGGTGCCGGAGGTCTTCACGCGCCCCCGGCCCGCGCTCAACAGCGATCGAGTACGGTATTACGACGAGCCGGTCGCGCTGGTCGTTGCGGAGACGTTCGAGGCGGCACGCGCTGCTGCGGGCCTCATCAGAGTACGCTATGACGAGGAGCCGGGCCTCTACGATCTACCGGGACATATCGCCGACGCCTACGCGCCAAAGCGGACCAATGCCGGCTTCGAGACCGACAGCGTGGTCGGCGACTTCGAGCGCGCCTTTGCGACGGCGCCGATCAAGATCGATTCCACCTACGGGACCCCCTTCGAACATCACAATCCGATGGAGCCGCATGCGACGCTTGCTGCCTGGTCAGGCAACGAGCTGACGATCCGTACATCGGCGCAGACCCTCGCGAACTTCCGGGCCGGGGTCGCCAGCACGCTTCGCATCCCGCTCGAGCGAGTGCGCATCGTCAGCCCCTTCATCGGCGGAGGCTTCGGTTCCAAGCTGATTGCCCATGCCGACACGATCCTGGCCGCACTTGCAGCGCAGGTGCTGCAGCGCCCCGTGAAGATCGCGCTGACGCGACAACAGATGTTCGCCAATGCCGGTCATCGCGCAGAGATGGTCCAACAGGTACGTCTCGGCGCGGACACTGACGGGCGGCTCACCGGGATCGCGCACGATGTCTGGTCCGCAACGTCCAGCTTCGAGGAGTACTGCGAACAAACGGCAGTTTTTGCGCGCTCGCTCTACGCCGCGCCGAACCGTCTCACCCGCCATCGCCTGGTTCCGCTGGACATCAACCGCGGCGAATGGATGCGCTCGCCCGGCGAAGCGCCCGGCATGCTGGCTTTCGAATGCGCCATGGATGAGCTCGCCGAGCGCGCCGGTCTGGACCCGATCGAACTCAGGATCCGCAACGAACCGGCACAGGATCCCGAGCGCGGCGTGCCGTTCTCCACCCGCAATCTCGTCGCCTGCATGGAGGAAGGCGCCCGCCGTTTCGGCTGGGAGCGGAGAAACCCGACACCGGGCCGAACTCGGGAGGGCCGCAAGCTTATCGGCCACGGCATGGCGGCGGCGATCCGTCCGAACTATATCGGCGCGGCGACGGCGCGGGTTGCGATCGACCGGGACTGTCGGGTGACGGCGCGGCTCGACATGACCGATATTGGGACCGGCACCTATACGATCCTGACCCAGATTGCCGCCGAGAGCCTCGGCCTGCCGATCTCGTCCGTCAAGGTGGAGCTCGGCGACAGCCGCTTCCCGCGTACCGCCGGCTCCGGCGGGTCCTGGGGCGCAGCAAGTGCGGGTTCGGCCTTGTATAATGCGTGCAACGTCCTCAAGGAACGGATCCTGGAGGCGGCGCAGTCGAACGAAGCCTCGCCGTTGCGCGGCGCGAACGCCACCGAGGCAAGCTTTGCCGACGGCGAGGTCAGGGTCGGCCAGCGATCGGCGAGCCTGGCCGATCTTATCCGAGGGATCTCTCCCGACGGGCTCGAAGCCGAAGGCTCCGTAGCCGCGGGCGCCACCACCCAGTCATACAAGACCTATTCGCAGCATTCCTATGGCGCGCATTTCGCAGAGGTCGCTGTCGATTGCGATACCGGTGAAATCCGGATGCGCCGGATGCTGGCTGTGATCGGCGCGGGCCGTATCCTCAACGCCAAGACCGCGCGCTCGCAAATCATCGGCGGCATGACCTGGGGGATCGGTGCAGCGCTGATGGAGCAGACGGTGCTCGACCCGCGCTACGGCCACTTCGTCAATCACGATCTTGCCGAGTATCATGTGCCGGTCAATGGCGATGTCCCCGATATGGAGGTCGCCTTCCTCGAGGAAGACGACGACAAGGCCAACCCGCTTGGCGCAAAGGGTCTCGGCGAGCTCGGCGTGTGCGGTGCGGGGGCTGCTGTCGCCAACGCCGTTTACAACGCGGCCGGCGTGCGAGTGCGTGAATTTCCCATCACCTTGGACAAGGTGCTGCCTGCCTTACCGGTGATCGCCATTTGACGCTCTCCTCCCTCGCCCTCAACGGTGACCAGGTCGAAACGAATCGCTATTTCTGCGCCATCGACGACGACGCCGGTGGTTGACAGCGCTTTCCGGCCCTTCCATACAAACGCCGTCAATGTTCTCAGGGCGGGGTGAAAGTCCCCACCGGCGGTAAGGGTCTCGGCCCAAGCCCGCGAGCGCTTTCCGGTTAGCCGGAGGGGTCAGCAGATCCGGTGTGATTCCGGAGCCGACGGTCACAGTCCGGATGGAAGAGAACGAAATGGAAGACGGTCCGCTTTCGCGGTTCGGACTCCGTATCGTGCGTCCTGATTCTGGTTCGAAACGGAAGGATGGACCCATGAATCAGCATTCCCACAACGACTATGAAACGATCCGCGTTGCCGTCATTCGCGCGCGTTGGCATGCCGATATCGTCGACCAATGCGTTGAAGCATTCGAGGCGGAACTGGCGGTTCTCGGAGAGAAACGCTTTGCCGTCGATGTCTTCGATGTGCCTGGCGCTTATGAGATTCCCCTGCATGCAAAGACGCTTGCCGTGACCGGCCGCTATGCCGCTATCCTCGGCGCCGCGTTCGTCGTCAATGGCGGCATCTACCGGCACGAGTTTGTTGCAAGCGCGGTCATCGACGGCATGATGAATGTGCAATTGTCGACTGGCGTGCCGGTGCTTTCGGCGGTGCTGACGCCGCACAACTACCATGACAGCGCGGACCATCACCGCTTCTTCTTCGAGCATTTCAAGGTCAAGGGCAAAGAGGCGGCCAGTGCCTGCATGCAACTGCTGGCAGCACGCGAACACATCGCGGCGTGAAACCTCCACCGCCGGGTGGAAATCCCGGTAAGGCGCTGTAGTATCTCACGAAGCAGGAGGATGCCGGTGCAGACCAAGAAGATCATCAATGACGGCAATCGCTCCGTCGACGAGATGCTGGAGGGCATCCTGGCTGCGCATCCGCGCCATCTCAAAAGCGCGGAGGGAAGTCCGCGCTCGATCATCGCCCGCGACGGGCCTCGCCAGGGCAAGGTCGGCCTCGTCATCGGCGGTGGCTCCGGCCACGAGCCGACATTCCTCGGCTTCGTCGGCAAGGGGCTGGTCGACGCGGCCGCGATCGGCAATGTCTTCGCCTCGCCGCCGCCGGACCCGATCCTCGAATGCGCCAAGGCGGCCAGCGGCGGCGCCGGCGTGCTGTTCATGTACGGCAATTATGCCGGCGACGTGATGAATTTCGACATGGCCGCCGAAATGGCGGCAATGGACGACATCGAGGTGCGTACCGTGCTGACCACCGACGATGTCGCCTCGGCGCCACGCGACCAGAGGCAGAAGCGACGCGGCGTCGCCGGCAATTTCTTCATCTTCAAGGCCGCCGGTGCCGCCTGCGACCGAATGCTCTCTTTCGACGAGTGCGAGCGCATCGCCAGGAAGGCCAACGATCACACCTTCACCATGGGCGTGGCGCTGTCGCCCTGCTCGTTGCCGCAGACCCGCCGGCCCAATTTCGAGATCGGGCCGGACGAGATGGAGATCGGCATGGGCATCCATGGCGAGCCAGGCATCGCGCGCGGAAAATTGAAAACCGCCGACGAGATCACCGACGAGATGCTGGACAATATCCTCGACGAGATGGCGCCGGCGCGCGGCGACAAGGTCGCGGTGCTGGTCGATTCGCTCGGCTCGACGCCGCTGATGGAACTCTACATCATGAATCGGCGGGTCAAGCAGAGGCTCGACGACATCGGCGTTTCCGTCCACGCGACCTGGGTCGGCAATTACTGCACCTCTCTCGAAATGGCCGGCGCCTCGGTGACGCTGATGCATCTCGACGGCGAGTTGCAGGCGATGCTCGACCATCCTTGCGACTGCGCCATGTTCCGCGCCGGCTGAGAAAGCATCATGACCTCGATCGATTCAGTCGGCTTGAAAAGAATGTTCGATGAGATCGCGGCGGCGATCGATGCCGACAAGGACCGGCTCTGCCAACTCGACGGCGTCATCGGCGACGCCGACCATGGCATCGCCATGGCACTAGGCTTCACTGCTGCGCGCGATGCACTAGCGCAACTCGACCTCGCGGCGACCGAGCCGACGGCGCTGCTCAACACTGCGGCGAAATCCTTCCTCAACGCGGTCGGCGCCTCGTCAGGCCCGCTCTATGCGACCGCCTTCATGCGCGGTGCCGCCGCCGTCAAAGGCAAGGCAATTCTGGAGGACGCTGACATCATCGCCATGCTCCGGGCGATGGCGCAAGGCATCCAGGATCGCGGCAAGGCCGAGCTCGGCGAAAAGACCATGGTCGACGCCTGGCTGCCGGCGGCGCAAGCAGCGGGTGCCGCGCAGCAAGCCGGCAAGAGCCTGTGCGAGAGCCTGGAAGCCGCACTCGCCGCAGCCGAACAAGGCGCCGAGACGACCAAGGGCATGATCGCCGCCAAGGGCCGCTCATCGCGGCTCGGCGAGCGCTCGCTCGGGCATATGGACCCCGGCGCCGCGTCGGCCGTGACGATCATCAGGGCGATGCGGAACAGTCTGGCTTAGCCCCGCTTCGCCGCGTCGAGCCTTTCGATGGCCTGGACATTGCCGGCCGATGGTCCCTTCTCATCGAATTCCGATGCGAGCCAGGCGTCGACGATCGACTTGGCCAGTTCCGGGCCGATGACGCGCGCGCCCATGGTGATGATCTGGGCGTTGTTGGATTTCGCGGCGCGCTCTGCCGAATAGGTGTCGTGGGTGAGTGCGGCGCGAATGCCGGGCACCTTGTTGGCGGATATGGATACGCCGATGCCGGTGCCGCAAAACAGGATGCCGCGATCGTTTTCGCCGTCCAGGATGGTCTGCGCGAGCTTCTGTGACAGGTCGGCATAGTAGCCCGACTGGCTGAGGTCGCTAACCGTGAGGCCGGGCTTGGTAGCGAGGTGAGCGGCAATGACGTCGAGCAGCGGCTTGCCGGCGCTATCAGCTCCAATGGCAATTTTCATGTTCCGTTTCCTTCCTGTTTGATGATTCAGATCGCCGCCGAGGCGCGCTTGAGGATGTCGACATAGCCGTCCGCCTGCCAGGCCGAGCGGCCGATGAACAAGCCGTCGATGTTGGGCTGGCCGACCAGTTCGGCGGCATTTTGCGGATTGACGCTGCCGCCATAAAGCACCGGCGGCACCATCGGCAGCAGGTCGCGTGCGATTTTCTTGATTAGCGCCTGCTGCCTGTCGGCATAGTCCGAACTGGCCGGCACGCCCTTGTCGCCGATCGCCCAGACGGGCTCATAGGCAAACAGGATCGTCGCCGCCTTCGCCGCGCCTTCGAGAAACTGCAGCGCGCCGTGCACCTGCAAGGCCAGCACCGCAGCGGCCTGCCCGCTGTCGCGTTGAGCCAAGGTCTCGCCGACGCAGATGAGTGGCACGAGACCGTGCTTCACCGCCGCCGCAGTCTTCAGCCCGACAGCCTTGTCGGTCTCGCCGAAATGCTCGCGCCGTTCGCTGTGGCCGAGCTCGACCATGTCGAGCCCGCAGTCTTTCAGCATGACCGGCGAGATCTCGCCGGTCCAGGCGCCGGCGTCGGTCCAATGCATGTTCTGCGCGCCGACCTTGATGCGCGTCGGCGACAGCGCTTTCTTGACCTCGCGGATCGCCGTGAAGGGCGGGATGACGAAAGGCTGGATGCGCTCGTCGAAACCGGGGACGAACTCCGCCAGCGCCTCGGCGAAAGCCATCGCCTCGGCGAGCGTCTTGTTCATTTTCCAGCTGGTGCCGACCCAATAAACCATGCGTGCCCTCCTATTCTGCGATCACTGTCAGCGAAACGCCGGCACCATCCAGCGCGGCGCGCATCTGCGGCTGCGGCTCGCGGCCGGTGAAGACCGTGTCAAAGGCCTTGAGATCTGTCAGGAAGTGCAAGGCAGTGCGGCCGAATTTCCCATGATCGACCAGCAGATATTTGCGCGCTGCTGCGGCCATCATCAGCCGTTTGGTCTGGACCACTTCCTGATCCTGGTGAAAGGCAGAGGCACCATGGATGGCCGATGACGACAGGAACGCGACATCGGCGCGCAATGATTTCAGCGTGTCCTCGGCGAGCAGGCCGAAGAAGCCGTGAAACTTCTTGTTGTATTGGCCGCCGAGCGCAATCAGGTTGATGCCGGCAACGCCCGCCAAATCCTGGATGACAGCCAGATTGTTCGAGATCACCGTCAGCGGACGCAGATCGGCAAGATGCCGAGCAACGCCGCCCGCGGTTGAGCCGTCGTCGATGATCACCGTCTGACCCGGTTCGATCATCGTCACGGCAGCGGCGGCGATGCGCTTCTTTTCGTCGCCGGCCAGCCGCTGGCGGTAGCGGAAATCGCTCTCGAAAAGGCTGCTCGGCTGGATCGAGGCGCCGCCGCGCACCTTGCGCAGGAAGCCGCTTTCCTCGAGCTCGTCGAGGTCGCGGTGGACAGTCATCTTTGACACGCCGAAGCGTGAGGCAAGATCGTCGACACTGGCGGTGCCGATGTCCATCAGAAAATCCATGATGCCTTGCCGACGGCCGTCGCTCTTCATTTCCGCGGCTTCCTCGTGCAATCCGGTTCCGAGATATAACAGCAAACGTCGCACAAGCCACCAAATTTTTTGTGATAATGTTATATCTCCATGGGATATCATGACGCTTCTGCTCGCGTCCTGTAACAAGAATTGCTGCCGGCCGAGCGCCCAGCGGTTGCGGTGCCGCGGAAATCCGGCCAGAAGCATCAGGGGCTCGACGACAACCGAACGGCCCGCAAACACTGGCTCGAAACCGGATACGGGAGACTACTGAGTGGCTCGCATCACACTGAGACAATTGCTCGATCATGCCGCCGAATACGGCTACGGCGTGCCTGCCTTCAACATGAACAATATGGAACAGGGCCTCGCCATCATGGAGGCAGCCGAGGAGACCAAATCGCCGGTTATCCTGCAGGCGAGCCGCGGCGCGCGAGCCTACGCCAACGATGTGGTGCTGGCCAAGCTGATCGACGCGCTGGTCGAAATCCATCCCGATATCCCGGTCTGCATGCATCTCGACCATGGCAACAACGAAGCGACCTGCGTCACCGCGATCCAGCACGGCTTCACCTCCGTGATGATGGACGGATCGCTGAGGGAAGACGGCAAGACGCCGGCCGACTACGCCTATAATTCCGGCATCACCCGCCGCGTCGTCGACATGGCGCATTGGGGCGGCGTCTCGGTGGAAGGCGAGATCGGCGTCCTTGGATCGCTTGAGATGGGCGGCGGCGAGCAGGAAGACGGCCATGGCGTCGAGGGCGTCATCAGCCACGACCAGCTGCTGACCGACCCGGTGCAGGCCGAACAATTCGTGCGCGACACCCGTGTCGATGCGCTGGCCGTCGCCATGGGCACCAGCCACGGCGCCTACAAGTTCAGCCGCAAGCCGGACGGCGCTGTGCTGGCCATGAACGTCATCGAGGAAATCCACCGCCGTCTGCCGAGCATGCATCTCGTCATGCACGGCTCGTCCTCGGTGCCAGAGGAGTTGCAGGAGATCATCAACAAATATGGCGGCCAGATGAAGCCGACATGGGGCGTGCCGGTCGAAGAGATCCAGCGCGGCATCAAGCACGGGGTGCGCAAGATCAATATCGATACCGACAACCGCATGGCGCTGACCGGCGCAATCCGCAAGGTGCTGACCGAGAACCCGAGCGAATTCGATCCGCGCAAATATCTGACGCCGGCAATGGCCGCGATGCGGAAGCTGTGCAAGGAGCGCTTCGAGCAGTTCGGCACCGCCGGCAACGCACCGAAGATCAAGCCGCTGCCGCTGTCGGAAATGGCCAAGCGCTACAAGTCCGGAAGCCTCGATCCGAAATTTGGCTGACGTATTCCGGTTCTGAGCAGGAGCTGCCTCAGCTCCTGCTCATCCGATCATGCTCGCGGCAAGAGATCGGCCCTGCCGGTCTCGATAAATGGTGCCCAGTAGTCGACCGACTCGCGGATCATGGCGATGACCTCGTGGTCGACGGGCTCGCGCTCGCGGAACGACAATTCCAGGCAGATCTCGTTGTCGACGCCGCCGCCGCGACGCACTGTCTGAAGGAGCTTTTCCGGCGTGATACGGCCGTCGTTGTTGTAGGTCGCAGTGAACGGCCAATGGCCGCCCTTGTTCATCGACGACTGCTTGACGTGGATGATCGGCGATTGCCTGGGAAAGGCTTCGGCCCAGGCATAAGGGTCGGTGTCCGCCGGATTGCTCGAGGTCACGTCGCCATGGTCGATGTCGACCATCATCTTGAGCGGGACGGCCATGCCGGCCGCTTCGATCTCGCGCTGCAGTGCCCGGCAGCTTTCGATCGTATGGCCGAATTCGCGGCCGACCGACATCGGCTCCCAGAACAGGTAGGTCAAGCCGGCTGCTTTGGCATGCTCGGCGACCTCGCGCCAGCATTCCAGCGCGATGTCGAAAAGCCGCGCGCGACGTTCAGGATTGTCGTAATCCCGGTGGGTGAAGATCGCGAATTGCGTGCCCATGCCCGCGGCGCCGAGCTCGGCCGAAACTTCTGAAAAGGTCTTGAACCAGTCGACGTAGTAGCGCCGCACGTCGGCATCGGGATGGCCGAAATGATTGAGCCGGCCGTAAGGGCCGGTCATCGCGGAGGTCACGCGCACACCGGTGCGGTTGAGCGCGGAGCGGAACAGGCGGACGAATTTGGCGATCGTCGCCGCCGGCCAGCCGGGATTGACGAATTCATGGGTGAGTTGGACGTCCCTGATACCGATCTGATAGGCGATCGCGTCGATCAGGTCGTCCGGCTCCGCAAAGCGGTTGACCAGCGGATTGGTGTTGAGCGAAAGCGTAAAGGCCATCAGCCGGCCTTTGCCAGCCGGCTCGAGCACCAGTCCTCGAAGGCGGTTCTTTCCGCGGCGGACAGATGCAGGCCGTGCTTGGTGCGCCTTTCGAGAATATCGGCGGCGGTCTCGGCCCATTCATGCTCGAACAGGTAATTGGCTTCGCGCTCGAAAAAATCCTTGCCGAAGCGCCGGCCCAGTTCGGCGAGCGAGGTGGCCGCGCCGACCAGATCGCGCGTCCTTGTGCCGTAGAGCCTGCCGTAATGCTTGACCAGCGATGCCGGCATCCAGGGAAATTCATGGCCGAGGTCGCCCAGAAACTGCTCGAAATCGGCATTGGCGATATCGCCGCCCGGCAGGTGCCCTTTCGAGGTCCACGGCTTGCCCATTTTCGGAAAGAACGGGGCGATACGGTCGAGCGCGTGCTCGGCCAATTTGCGGAAGGTGGTGATCTTGCCGCCGAAGACCGAAAGCAGCGGCGCCTGCCCAGCCGGTGCGTCGAGTTCGAATATGTAATCGCGGGTCACCGCGCTCGGATTGTCGGCATTGTCGTCATAGAGCGGCCTGACGCCGGAAAACGAGTAGACGACGTCGCTTCGTGCGAGCTGGCGCTTGAAGTAGCGATTGACCGCCTTGATCAGGTAATCGATCTCGCTCGCATCGGCGGTCACGTCCTCCGGCCGCCCGTCATAGGGAATGTCAGTGGTGCCGATCAGCGCCAGATCGTTCTGATAGGGATTGATGAAGATCACCCGCTTGTCGCTGTTCTGAACGAGATAGGCCTGCCGCCCTTCCCAGAATTTTGGCACGACGATGTGGCTGCCCTTGACCAGGCGCACGTTGCGCCTGGAATTCTGGCCGGCGACGCGGTTGATGACGTCGTCGACCCAGGGTCCGGCGGCGTTGATCAGCGCCCGTGCCCGGACTGTGGTCCTGACGCCGGTTCGACCGTCGCGCATCTCGATCGACCACAGGCCGTTTTCGCGACGGGCGGCTATGCAGGCGGTGCGGGTGAATATCCTGGCTCCGCGCTCAGCGGCGTCGAGCGCGTCGATGACGACCAGGCGAGCGTCATCGACCCAGCAGTCAGAATATTCGAAGCCGCGCTTGAAGGCGTCCTTGATCGGCGCGCCTTCGGGCGCGGTGCGCAGGTCGAGCGTACGCGTGGCCGGCAGCCGCTTGCGGCCGCCAAGATGGTCGTAGAGGAACAGGCCGAGCCGGACCAGCCAGGCCGGCCGGTCATCGGGGCTGTGCGGCAGCACGAAGCGCATCGGCCAGATGATGTGCGGCGCGGATTCGAGCAGCACCTCGCGTTCGATCAGCGCCTCCCGCACCAAGCGGAACTCGTAATATTCGAGATAGCGCAAACCGCCATGAACGAGCTTTCCCGATCGCGAACTGGTGCCCTCGGCGAGATCGTCTTTTTCGCAAAGAATGACCGACAGCCCCCGGCCTGCCGCATCGCGCGCGATACCGGCGCCATTGACGCCGCCGCCGATGACGAAGAGGTCGACGATTTCGGTTTCACCGCTCATCTCGCTCTATGCCCTGTCGTCAGCATGGATTGACCGGAGGCAGACCGGCGATGAAGCGGCGCACTTCCTCGGCCGCCTGCTCGGCCGCGTAGGTCACGGTGCGTACCGACGCGCCGGCGATATGCGGCGTCAGCGTCACGTTCGGCAGTTGCAACAGCGGCCAGTCGGCAGGCACTGGCTCGACGGCGAACGTCTCCAGCATAGCACTGCCGATGTGTCCCGAGACGAGCGCCTCGTAGAGCGCATCGTAGTCGACCAGCGGTCCGCGCGCGGTATTGACGAAGATCACGCCGGGCTTCATCCGGGCGATGGCGTCCTTGCCGATCAGGCCGCGCGTCTCCTCGGTGACCCGGGAATGCAGCGTGACCACATCGGAGCGCGATAGGAGATCGTCCAGCGCAACCAGTTCGACCCCGGCATTGCGGTCCTCGGCGTTCAATTGCACATAGGGATCGCAGACCAGGATGCGGCAGCCGAAGGCGCGCAGCAGCCGTACCAGCCTGGTGCCGATATTGCCGTAGCCGATGACGCCGACGGTCATTTCGTTGAGCTCGCGGCCGGTACGGTCGGCGCGGTAGAGATCGCCGCGCCACTCGCCCTTGCGCAAGGCTTCGTGGCCGACGCGGATCAGCCGCGTTTCGGCGAGAATGGCGCCGATGGTGAACTCGGCTACGGCGCTGGCATTGCGGCCGGGCACATTGACAACGGTAATGCCGTGGGCCTTGGCGGCGGCCATGTCGATGTTGATCGGTCCGCCGCGCGAGACCGCAACCAGCTTGAGCGTGGGCAGGCGCTGCATCATGCTTTCGGAGAGCGGCGCAAGCTGGGTGACGAAGATTTCGGCGTCGCCGATGAAATCCACCACCTCGTCGGGATCGCCGAAATACTCCTTGACCTTGTCCAGACCAAGCGCGGCATTGCCGAATTGCATCGGCTCGTCGGGCCAAGCGGTCTCAATGCTGCGGATGTCGAGATTGTCGCCGCAGGCCGCCTCGATTTTCTCGCGAAACACTTCCGGAAGCATGAAGCGGTCGCCGATGATCGCAATTTTCTTGGGCATGCTCTTCTCAATTCACGTCGGTTTGCCTGGACGCGGCCATCGAGCGCCAGACCGGCCGCAGCGCCTCATGCGCCAATGTGTAGGACGGAGCCATCGCCTCATAGGCAGCGGCAAGTTTCCGATCGCTGGGTTCGGCCGTACGGAGCAAAGGCGTGACCCATTCGCTGACGCAATCGTCCATCGATGCGTATTGGCCGACGCAGACCGCAGCAATCATTGCGGCGCCCGCAGCACCGGCCTCCTCGCGTTCGCTGGTGCGAATGTCGGCTCCGACCGCAGCACCCAGGATTTTGCGCAGAGCCGGGCTCCTGGCCGCTCCGCCGGTCAGGCGGATTTCCTTGGGCAGTGGCCCCATGGCGGCGTAGCAATCGCGTGCCGCGAAAGCCAGTCCCTCGAACACCGCGCGGACCATGTCGGCATAGCCGTGCCTGGACGAAATGCCGATGAAGCCGGCCCTGGCATTGGCATCGACGAACGGCCCGCGCTCGCCGGCCTCCGAGACATAGGGCTGGTAGAGCAGCGAGCCTGGCTCGGACGACGATATCCACTGGTCGACCAGCGCGATCATCTCGCCATTGGTCCGCGTAATACCTTGCGAGGCGAGAATGCCGGAGGCGAGGCCAAGGACCCAGTCGATATTGAGCGTTGCCGCCATGTTCGACTGCATCTGCGCAAAGACGCCGGGTGCCGGCATCGTCATCGTGTAGCCGGTTGCAGCCTCGTTGAGCAGAACCTCGTCCGGCGTTTCGGCAAGCCGCATATGCATTCCGGTGGAGCCGATGATCGAGCATCCCGGCTTGCGTTCGCGATCGAACAGGCCGGCGCCGAGCGCCGTGCAGGCGACATCGACATAGGCCAGAACGACCGGTGTGCCGGCGAGCAGGCCAGTCGCATCGGCTGCTGCCACCGACAGCGAGGTGCTTTGCCTGGTGCCATCGACGATGGGCGGCAACAGATGCCGGAGATCGGTGACGCCGAGTACCTCGAGCACATCATCGCAATAGCCGCGCGTGCGGAAGTCGCCGAAGGTGAAGGTGCCCTCGGACGGGTCGGTGGCGCGGTGGCCGGTCAACTTGAAATAGAGCCAGTCCTTGCAGTGGAACGCCGTCGCTGCATTGGCAAGCATCGCGGGCATGTGGCGCTTCATGAACACGAACTGCGATCCCTGCTGGCAGGCAGCGAGCCCGCTGCCGGTCTTTTCGAAGCGCAGCCGGTCCTCCGGCCGCGCGCGGATCTCCTCGACGACCGCGGCAGCGCGCGCGTCGAGCCACAGCCAGCCCTTGGCAACCGGCTCGCCATCCTTGTCGATCAGCCAGGTACCGTCGCCCTGCCCGGTCACGGCGATGGCAATGGTCCGGCTGGCGAGATCCGGCACCTTATCGGCAAGCTCGCGCAAGGTCGTCGCGGTATCGGCCCAGGTGCGTGTCAGGTCCTGCTCGGCGCCGCCGCCCGGCAGTGTCTCGTATTTATTGGGCAGCGCGGCGGACGCGATCTGCCTGCCCGCCGTGTCGAAGGCGACGGATTTTATGACAGACGTGCCGGCGTCGATGCCGATCAGCACATCCTGCATCAAGCAAGCTCCGTGCCGTGCGAAATGGCATTGCCGCTCGCCTGATCGAAGACGTGAAGGTTTTTCGGATCGATGCTGATCTTGATCGGCGCGCCAAGCTCCAAGCGGGTTCGGTCATGTTCGACCAGGACCAGCGAACCGCCGGCGAAATCGGCGGCGATATGGGTCTGGTCGCCGAGCCATTGATTGGCCGAAACCGTCGCCGGCACACCATCCTTCGAGCGGCGGACCGCATAGGGCCTGACGCCGATGACGACGCGCTGCCGGTTGAGCAATTCGTCGCGAACCGGGCCGCTGAACGCATCCTTGTCGTAGTCGAGCGAAAGCCCGTCGGGCAGCTTGAGACTGATCTTGCCGGCAGCCGTGCCGACATAGGCCTCGAAGACATTCATCGGCGGCTCGCCAACGAAGGTGCCGGTGAACAGGTTTGCCGGCCGCTCCTTGAGCCTGTCAGGCGTATCGAACTGCTGCAGCACGCCGCCCTCCATGACGGCGATGCGGTCGGCCAGCGCATTGGCCTCGGTCTGGTCGTGGGTGACCAGGATCGCGGTCAGGCCGCGCTCCTTGATGAAATGCTTGATGCGGCCGCGCAGCACGGCGCGAAGCTGCGGCTCGAGCTGGCCCATCGGCTCGTCCAGCAGATGCAGGTCGGCCTCGCGGATCAGCGCCCGGCCGAGGCTGGCGCGCTGCTGCTGGCCGCCGGAGATCGAGCTCGGATAGCGCTCGAGAATGTCCTCGATCTCGAGCAGCTTGGCGATGTTGGCAACCTTTGCATCGACCGCACTCTTCGCCAGCCTGGCGGCCTTGAGGGCGAAGGCCATGTTCTCGCGCACGGTCAGCGGCGGGTAGAGCGAATAGCCCTCGAAGGCCATTGCGACGTTGCGCCTGACCGGCGGCAACGTGTGCACCTTGCGGCCGGCAACCGAGATGCTACCCCGCGAGACCTCTTCGAAGCCTGCGATCATGCGCAATGTCGAGGTCTTGCCGCAGCCGGACGAGCCGAGCAGCGCCACGATCTCGCCCTTGGCGATTTCCATCGTCAGGTTCTTGACGGCGTGTACGCCACGGTCGATCGGACCGTAGAACTTGTCGACGCCCGAAATGGTGATTGCGGTCGGGCTCATGCCGCTTCTCCGCTGCGCAAATTGACGACGTTTTTCGAGCCGATGCGCTCGCCGCTTGTGCGATCGAACAGCAGGGCGCTTTTGCTGTCGACGGCGATGTAGACCTTGCCCTCGGATTGGCCCGGTGTCCCGGACGGACGCGAAACCAGGATTTCACGGCCGCGCACGGTGCGCACCAGCGTGACGATCTTCTCGTTGAGCGGCGTCTCGGCCTCGACCGTCACCGGGATGGCGCCGGGCGTGCGTTCATCGACAAACGCCAGCGCCTCCGGCCGCAGCCCGATCACGCAGTCGCGGCCGACCGCCGCCTCATGCGCGCCGGCAAGATGGACCTGGACGTTGGACAGGCCGACATAGATGCCCTTGGCGTCCCGCGCCGGCTTGACGTCCAGAAGGTTGATGGTCGGGTCGCCGAACAGCCGGGCAATCTCGACGTTGGCCGGCTCGCGATAGATCTGCTCGGGCGTGCCGAGCTGTTTGACGACGCCCTGCGACATCACCGCGATGCGGTCGCCGAGCGCCATCGCTTCCTTGTAGTCCTGGGTGACATAGATGACGGTCGCGCCACGATCCGCCAGCAGTCTTGGCAATTCCAGCCGCATTTCGAAGCGCAATTTGGCATCGACGTTGCGCAAGGGATCATCGAGCAGCAGCAGCGGCGGCGAGCCGACCAGGGCGCGGGCAAGCGCGGTGCGTTGCTTCTGGCCATTGGACAGCGCCCGCGGCTTGTGGCTGAGCACATGGCCGATTTTCAACAGCTTGGCGACGCTCTCGACGCCGGTCTTTATCGTGCCTTGCGATGAGTGCTTCGCCTGCAGCGGCGTCGCAATGTTATCGAACGCCGTCATATGCGGGAACAGCGCGAAGTTCTGAAATGCCATGCCGACGCCGCGGAACTCGGCGTCGAGATCGGTCATGTCCTCGCCGCCGATGAGTATCTTTCCCTCGTCGGGGTCGATGACGCCGGCCACCAGCCGCAGCAGCACGGTCTTGCCGGCGCCGGACGGCCCGAACAGGACCAGCGTTTCGCCGTCGGCGACGGTCAGCGACAGATTGTCGAGAACAGTCTGGCTTTTATAGCGCTTGACAATGTTTCGCAGTTCGAGGCTTGCCATCGGACTATCCTTTCACCGCGCCAAGCGACAGGCCTTCGACGAGATAGCGTTGCGCATAGAGCGCGAGCGCCAGCGTTGGCGTGATCGACAGCACGATCGCCGCCGAGATCTGGCCATACTGGATGCCCGAGGAGGTGATGAAGGCGAGCGCGCCGACCGTCACCGGCTGCTTGTCGGCCGAGGCGAGCACCAGCGCAAAGACGAAGTTGTTCCAGGCAAAGATGAAGGCGAGCAGACCGGCAGCGGCAATGCCTGGGCCGGCGAGCGGCAGCGCGATCTTGCGGAAGGTGGCAAACCAGGAATGTCCGGCGATGCGGTAGGCGTATTCGATGTCGGCGGGAATGTCCTCGAAATAGCCGCGCACGATCCACAGGATCAACGGCAGGCAGATCAGCTGATAGACCCAGATCAGCCCGATATAGGTGTTGGCCAGCCCGAGCTTCTGGAAATAGAGGGTGAGCGGCAGGAGCACCAGCAGCGCCGGCGCAAACCGGAACGACAGCAGCGTAAAGGCAATGTCCTCCGAGCCGCGGAATTTGTGCCGCGCAAAGGCGTAGGCCGCCGGAACGCCGAGCAGCAACGCGACGGCAACCGAGGTGACCGACAGGAAGACGGAATTCCAGAGGTTGCGCATGAAGGCGATGTCGAGCGTGCCGGCCGCCGTCATCAGCTTGCCGGTGATCAAGGCAGTGTAGTTGGCGAGCGTCGGCTCGAAGACAAGCTGCGGCGGAATCCGCAGGATTGTCTCATTGGTCTGGAACGACATCATCAGGATCCAGACGATCGGGAACATGAAGAAGATCACGACCAGCGCCAGGGCAATGCCGCGCAGGATGCGTTCGAGAAGCGAGGTGTGTTCCACGCCAGCCTCCTATGCCTGGCCGCGGGCGCGTTCGCGCAGTCGCAGCCAGTTCTTGATGAAAATGTTCGAGAGGAAATAGGTGATCGCCCACAGGATGATCATCAGTGCCGCCGAGCGGCCGACATTGGTCGACTGGAAGAAATTGAGATAGGCCTCGACCTGGAACACGGTCAGCGTGTCGCCCGGACCGCCCTGCGTCATGGCGTAGATGATGTCGAACTGCTGGATGGAATCAAGCAGGCGGAACAGGGTCGCCGTCAGGATGTAGGGGGTCAGCATCGGCAGTGTGATGCGGAAGAAGACGAAGCTGCGTGGCACGCCGTCGAGTGCTGCCGCCTCGAAGGGCTGCGTCGGCAGGCTGCGCAGACCTGCAAGCAGCAGGATCATGATGAAGGGCGTGTAGACCCAAATGTCGACGAGCACGACGGTGAGCAGCGCCGTCGACGGAGACGAGGCCCAGCGGAAATCCTGCAACCCGATCAGGCTGGCGAGATAGCTGAGCACGCCGAAACCGGGATTGGTCATCAGCTTCCACATCAGCGCGGCGAGCGCCGGCGCCGTCATCAGCGGCATCAGCAGCATGATCGAGATGAAGTTGTTCAGCGTCGAGCGCTTTTGCAGTAGCATGGCGATGCCGAGACCGAGAAGCAGTTCAAGCACAACGGTGATGCCGGCGTAGAGCAGCGAGATCTCCAGCGTGTTCCAGAACTTCGGGTCGGTGAAGAAGGAGATATAGTTGTCGCCCCAGTTGAACTGCCGCGCCCAGGGTTGGCTCAACCGGTAGCGCTGGAACGAATAGACCACCGACGTCAGGAACGGGATCAGGATGCCGATGCAGACCAGCAGAGCCGGCAGGCTGAGGAGATAGGGCAGCACCCGCTTGCTGATCCTGAAGCCCGACGGCCTGTTTCTTTGTATTGTCGCCGCAGTCATCGGCTGCTCCGTCATCCTGTTGCTTCGCCGTCCCGGCCGCCCAAGGGAGCAAGGCGGCCGGTCGGGCGAGCAGGCGGCACCTTTCGGGACCGCGTCGCAAACGTCACATCTCAAAGGCTGGCCCGCGGACGGGTCAGCCTTGGCCGCGGCTTAGCCGAGCCCGGCTTCCTTGAGCTGGCTGTTGATGCTCTCGGCCAGCTTGTCGAGGCCCTCGTCGACCGGCACTTCCTTGGCCACCATCTTCTGCAGCGTCGCCGCCCATTCGGTGGTGAGATCGAAGAACAGCGGCTGCGGGGTGAACTTGATGCTGGCGCCCGGCGCCGAGACGTCGAACATCTCGACATAACCCGGATAGCTCTTGTTCAGCTTCTCGCGGAACATCTCGTCGTTCCAGACCGACTGACGAACCGGATTGACGAAGTCCATCTTGGTCGCACCGAACAATGCATGCTCGGGTCCGGATGCCCATTGCATAAAGTACCAGGTGGCGTCCTTGTCCTTGGAGAAGTTGGACATCGACAGCGACCAGATCCAGATATTGGGCGTCGGCGCCTTGGCGGCAGGATTGGCCTTGAATGCCGAAAAGGCGAGCTTGCCGGCCATCTTGTTGTCGCCGCCATTCATGAAGTAGCCAAGGATGTCGGCGTCGTAAATCATCGCCGAAGCACCTGCACCGAGATCGGTGCCGACCTGGTACCAGGTGTAGGTCGACCAGTCCTTCGGGCCGCTCTCCTGGATCATCTGGACCCACTGCTTGTGGAAAGCCTTGGATTCGGCGGTGTTCATCGCGGCCGACAGCTTGCCGTCAGCCGAGACGTTCAGGTCCTTCTGGTCGAAATTGGCGTAGGCCGACAGGAAGCCCGGGTGGATCGTTGCCCAGGAGCGCGAGCCGCGCACGCCGATGCCGTAGACGCCACCGCCGACGTCCTTGGTGAGCTTCGCCGCCGTAGCGACCATCTCATCCATATTGCCGGGAACGCTGACGCCGACCTTGTCGAACATGCCCTTGTTGTAAGTGATGTTGTTCTGTTCGAAGCCCCACGGAATGCACCATTGCTTGGCGTCTTCCGAACCGAGCGCGCCGCCCGGCTGACCGTTCCAGGCGCAGGAATTCTTGACGCCTGGCAGGAAGTCGTCCCAGGCATATTTCGGGTTGGTCTTGGCCGGATCCTTGATCCATTCGTTGAGGTCGGTGATCCAGCCGGCCGGGCCGTAGGTCCAGGTCATGTAGGCGCCGGTCATGAAGGCATCGTATTCGGGCGAGCTGGCCGACAGCGCGGCGGTAACCTTGTCGAAATAGACGTCTTCGGGGAACACGTCATAGACGACTTCCATGCCGGTCAGCTTCTTGAAATTGTCGAGGTTGGCGATCATCGCATCGGCGTAAGGATGCTTGTTGAGCAACAGCTTGATGGTTTTGCCCTTATGCGCCTGCCAGTCGAAATCAGCCGCCAGGGCGCGGGTCTGCCCGAAATTGAGCAGTGTGCCGGCGGTGCTGGCGGCAAGGCCCATTGCACCGAGGCCCTTGATCAGCCCACGGCGGTCGACTTGTCCACGCAGGAATGCGTCGATGAGGTCTTTCTCTTTCTCATGCATTTCTCTTCTCCTCCACAGGGTAGTTTCAACGAAATGGTTGCCGGCTACCCGACCGGCGTCTGTTCCACGAGCGATCGCGCCGTCCGCTCGTCGGTTATCAAGCCTTTGAGATAACGGCCCTCCAGCACTGACTTGATGGCGCGAACCTTCACCTTGCCGCCGGCGACGGCGACAATCCTGCGGTTGCTGATGTCTTCGCGCGCCAGTGCCAGCGCCCGGTCGGAAAGCGTCGTCGCAACGGCCTTTCCGGCATCGTCGAAGAAATGGCCGAGCAGTTCGCCGACACCGCCGTTGCGGCGGATCTCCTCCATCTCGCCCTTCTCGATCATGCCGGTGGCGACAAGCGAGGCCTCACGTTCGGCGGTGCCGATGCCGGCGATGAGCAAGTCGGCGGACTTGGCAAGGTCGAAGACATCGCTGACGCCTTTCTGCCCGAGCAATACTGTTCGATCCTCGACCGTGTTGGCGAACATCGGTACGGGCATCACATAGGCCTCCGCACCAGTCCGCTCGGCGACGCGGTGGATGACGTCATGGGGGTTGGCCGAGAACTTGCGCGTCAGGCCGCCAAGCAGCGAGACGAAACGGATCCTGCCGGCCGATATGCGCGGCAGATATTCCACGCAGGCGGCAAGCGTGCGGCCGTGGCCGACGCCGATCAGCGCCTCTTCGCCGCGTTCGATCTCGCGCTTGAGAAACTGCGCGCCAGCAATGCCGAGCGCCTTGAGCGGCAGGTCTTCGGCATCGAAGTCCGGAACCACCTCGCAGTAGTCGAGGCCGTACCGGCCGGACAACTCATCCTCAAGCTCCACGCATTCTGAGACTTCGCCGTCGATGTAGACTTTGACCAGGCCTTCCTGATTGGCCTTGGTGATCAGGCGATGCGCCTTGAGACTGGTCAGGCCAAGCCGTTTGGCGACCTCCGACTGGGTCAGGCCGCCGGCATAGTGAAGCCAGGCGGCACGGGCTGCCATGCCGGTCTCATCGTCGCGCAGCAGGCCGTTGCCAAAACCAACCATTTCCGCCCTTTGATATTTTTATCAGTTGCTGCAAAATTTTTCACAAGGCGTCGCCCGAGTCAAGCAACCGCTGCGTTTAAATCTCCGGCCAGGAGCTTGCCGGCCGGGGCCGAATAGGGCCGCGCTAACCAACGGGCAAGAAATAACACCGACCGCGCGCCATTTAAAACGTTTGCAATTTCGCTTGAAGTGATTACAAACGTTTCAAAACTTCGTTCGGGAGGAACGATGCCGGCCCGCGTTACCACCCTCAAGGAACTTGCTGCGCAGCTCGGCCTGTCGATTACCACCGTTTCGCGCGCCCTTGCCGGTCACGAGCAAATTGCCTTGAAAACGCGCCAACGTGTCGCCGAGGCTGCGCATCAGGCCGGCTATGTGCCGAACACCGCAGCCCGCACGCTGGTCTCCGGCCGCAGCGGCTTTGTCGGCATGGTGCTTCCGATCCGCGGCCCCAATCTGGTCGATTCCTTCCTCGGCGAATTCGTCACCGGGCTCGGCGAAGGGTTGGTTTCGCACGGCTCCGACCTGATCCTGGCCGCAGCGGCGCAGGGCCAGTCGGAACTTTCCGTGCTTCGCCATGTCGTCGAATCCGGACGCGCCGATGGGGTCGTCGTCACCCGCATCGCCGAGGTCGACGAGCGGCTTGCCTATCTGCGTCACCGCAATTTCCCGTTCGTCGCGCATGGCCGGCTGCTCGACGGCGACTTTGCCTACCATTGGCTCGATACCGATGGCGCGCACGCATTCGGCGAGGCCTTCGACATGCTCTACGATCTCGGACACCGCCATTTCGGCCTGGTGACGATTTCCGAGCCGATGACATTTCGCCATCTCAGACAGGACGGGCTCGCCGCCGCGATCGCCCGCCGGGGCGATCCGTCCGTCAGGCTCGATGTGGCGACGGCGCCGCGTTTCGATCGCGGTGCCCGCATCCAGGCAATCAACCGGCTTCTGCACGCCACCGAGCGGCCGACGGCGATTGTCGCGCTGTTCGACGAGCTGGCGCTGACTGTGATGGAAGAGGCGGGGCGCGCCGGACTTGCCATTCCTCGCGACCTTTCGGTGATCGGCTTCGACAACATAGCCGCCTCCGCCTATGCGCCGCCGGGGCTGACCACTTTCGACGCCTCGATCCGCCGGTGCGCGCGCGAGATCGGCGAGATGCTGCTGACCGTCATCGGCGACAGGCCGGACGCGCCACTGACGCGGCTGGTCCGGCCGACACTTGTCTCGCGGGCAAGCCATGGCCCGGCACCCACAGGACGGAACTGACGCCTTAGCGGCGCACAACCAGGGAGGAAGACGACGATGAATGCGTTGAGGACATTGGCAGGTGCGGTGCTGGCGTTGTCGCTTGCTGCCGGCGCAGCACAAGCCCAGCAGGTGTTGTTCTGGTCGACACAGGCGCGACCAGTGGAAGAGACACAGAAGATGCGCAGCGAAGTGCTGAAGGGGTTTGACGGCCAGGTCGACTATCAGGTCGCCGAGGACGGGCCCTGGCTCACCCGCCTTCAGGCCGAACTGCAGGCCGGCTCCGGCACCATAGGCGTGCTCGGCGGCCTGCACGGAGACTTCTCCACCGTCGGCGCGAACCTTGTCGATCTCTCTGGCGTCGATCTCGGTGGCGTCAAGGTCAACGAGACCTACAAGAAGCTCGGCATGCTCGGCACCGGCGAGCAGAAGTACCTGCCATGGATGCAGGCCACCTTTCTGATGGCGGCCAACAAACAGGCGCTGCAATATCTGCCGGCCGGCACCGATCTCAACACCATCACTTATGACCAACTGATCGAGTGGGCGAAAAACATCGCTGAAAAGACCGGTTCGCCCAAATTCGGTTTTCCGGCCGGCCCGAAAGGGCTGAAGCACCGTTTCTTCGAGGGTTTTCTCCTTCCATCGTATACCGGCTCGATGGTGACGAAATTCCGCTCGGCGGAGGCCGAGACGGCGTGGAATAAGTTCAAGGAATTGTGGCAATACACCAACCCGAATTCGACCAACTATGCCTTCATGCAGGAGCCGCTGCTGACCGGCGAAGTCTGGGTGGCATTCGATCACGTGGCGCGCCTCGCCGACGCCTTCAACCAGAAACCCGACGAGTTTGTCGCCTTCCCGGCGCCGGCTGGCCCGGCAGGCCGCGGCTACATGCCGGTGGTGGCCGGTGTCGCTATCCCGAAGACCTCGCCTGACATGGACAAGGCCAAGGCGCTGGTCGCCTATATGCTGAAACCGGAAACCCAGATCGCGACGGTGAAGGCGACAAACTTCTTCCCCATCGTCGACGTCAAGCTGCCCGACGACATGCCGGCCTCGGTGAAGGCCTTCAGCCCAGTGATCGCCACCATGACCGGAGCTCCCGATGCGTTGCCGGCGCTGCTGCCGATGGGACTTGGCGGCCTCGGCGGCAAGTTCAACCAGGTCTACACCGACAGCTTCGAGCGCATCGTGCTCGGCGGCGACGATGTGCACGGCGTGCTCGACGAACAGGCGACGGCGCTGAAGGCGATCATCGATCAGGCGAAGGCGCCATGCTGGGCGCCCGACAAGCCCTCGCAAGGCGCCTGCCCGGTCGATTAAGAATCCTCCCGGGCGTCCGGATTTCCAGCGCGCCGGGCGCCCACCCCTTTTGAAGCTTCGAATAGAGAGCGCTCCATGCACAGCAAGGCCCTGCCCTATCTGCTGCTGACGCCGGCGACGCTGTTCCTCTGTGTCTTTTTCCTCTACCCGTTCGTGTTGGTCGCCTTCGAGGCGTTCACCCGCGACGGCGGCTTTACGCTCGACAATTTCCGCACCATGGCGGGCAGCTGGAAGTTTCCGGTCACTGTCCGCAATACGCTGCTGCTGAGCGCCATCGTCGTGCCGATCCAACTGGTGATGGCGCTGCTGATGGCAACGGTGGTGTCGCGGCTTGAAACCGGGCGCAGCGCTGCGCTTTACATCTTCGCTATTCCGCTCGGCATCTCCGATCTCGCCGCCGGGCTGATCTGGCTCGCCATCTTCGACCAGTCCGGCTTCCTGAACACCTTGCTCTCCAATCTCGGCGTCATCGACAGGCCGGTCATGTTCCTCGGCTACCAGAGCAAGCTGACGATCTTCATCGCCGTGGCGCTGGCCGAGATCTGGCGCGCGACCGCCATCATGATGGTCATTCTGGTCGCCGGCATGGGGCTGATCCCCCGGGAATACTACGAGGCGGCGGAGGTTTTTGGCGCTAGCCCGTGGAAGCGCTTCATCAAGATCACGCTGCCTCTGCTGCGCCCAAGCCTGCAGACGGCGATCATCCTGCGCGTCATCCTTGCCTTTGAGGTCTTTGCCGTGGTTGCAGCACTCGGCGGCACCAATCTGCCGGTGCTGATGGGCGAGACCTACAATTGGCAGTTCACGCTGCAGGACCACAATGTCGCCGCCGCCATGGCGCTGTTCATCCTCGCCATCTCGATCGGCTTCACGCTGTTCTTCCTGCGGGTGCTGCGTGTGCCGAAGGAGACTCGCATATGAGCACTGTCGCGGAGATCTCGATTGCCGCGCCTGAGGCCCGCAAAGCCGGCAACTGGTTGCTGGTCGCAACGGTCATCCTGCTTTGCGTCTGGGTGCTGCTGCCGATCTATCTGTTGATCGTCAACGCGCTGTCGTCGCCGGAAGAGGTGACCGCCTTTCCCAAGCGCTTCTTCCCGTCATTCGATTTCGGCAGCCTTTCTTTCTTCATCAATTTCGCCGGCGTCGCCAAGGCGCTGTGGAACTCCGTTCTCGTCGCCACGCTGACGATGCTCCTCTCGATCGGCTTCGGCGCACCCGCGGGCTACGCGCTGTCGCGCTTCGAATTCCCGGGCAAGGAAACGTTCCGTTTCCTTGTGCTGATGACCCGCGCCTTCCCGCTGCCGCTGCTGGCGCTGCCGCTGGCGGTGATGTTCATCCGCACGGGCCTCGACGACACCGCGATCGGGCTGGCGCTGGTCCACACCACGCTGGCGCTGCCGTTTGCGGTGCTGATCACCTTCTCGCTGTTCTCCGGCATTCCCGTCGAGCTGGAGGAGGCGGCCTGGACGCTCGGCTGCACGAGATTGCAGGCATTCCGAAAAGTCATTCTGCCGCTGGCGCTGCCGGGCATCGCGGCGTCGGCGGTGTTTGCCTTCACCATCTCCTGGAACGAGGTGTTTGCTGCCGCAGTGCTCACCATAGAGAACCGGACGCTGACCGCCTTCCTGTTGCAGAGCCTCGGCGAATCGCCGCTCTACCTCAAATTTGCCGGTGGCGCGGCACTGGTCATTCCGGCGCTGATCTTCATCTTCGCCGTTCGCAAATATCTGTTCGCCATGTGGGGGATCGCCAACCGATGACGCGCATAAAAGAGAACGCCGATGGCTGAGATCGTCATCAAGCAGGTGGCAAAACGTTTCGGCGGCTTCACCGCGCTGCATTCGATCGACCTGACCATCGCCGACCAGGAATTCATGGTGCTGCTTGGCGCCTCGGGTTGCGGCAAGACCACGCTGCTGAGGATCGTCGCCGGGCTGGAAACGCCAAGCCAGGGCGAGGTCTGGATCGGCGGCCGTCGCGTCGACCATCTGCCGCCGCGCGAACGCGGCATCGCCATGGTGTTCCAGAATTACGCCGTGTTTCCGCACCTGACGGTATTCGAGAATATCGCCTTCGGCCTGCGCATGAAGAAGCTGCCGCAGCAGGAGGTCGACGGGCGCGTCAACCGCACCGCCGAGCTCATGCATATCGAACAGCTTTTGAAGCGCTATTCGGGCCAGCTTTCCGGCGGTCAGCGCCAACGCGTGTCTGTGGCCCGGGCCCTGGCGATGGAGCCTGACGTGATCTTGATGGACGAGCCGCTGTCCAACCTAGACGCGCTGCTGCGGCTCGAAATGCGCGCCGAGCTCAAAGGTGTGCTCGCGGCGTCCAAGACCACCACCATCTACGTTACCCACGACCAGGTCGAGGCGATGAGCCTCGCCGACCGCATCGCCGTCATGCATCAGGGCCGTATCGTCCAGGCCGCCTCGCCGGTAGAGGTCTACCGCAATCCGGCGGCCCGCTTCGTCGGCTCCTTCATCGGCAACCCGCCGATGAATTTCATCCCGGCGACGAAGACGGCCGACGGCAGTTGGACCGTCGCCGGGCTGACGCTGCCCGGCCCCAAAACGGACAAGCAGACGATAGAATTCGCCATTCGCCCCGAGGATGTGGACGCCGGCAACGAAGGTATTAACGCCACCGTGCGCGTTGTTGAGCCGCTCGGACCGCACACGCTGGTCACCTGCGACGTCGAGGGCGGCCTGTTCCGCGCCATCCTCGAATCGAATGCCACGGTCGCCGTCGGCGATCACTTGCGGCTTTCGCCCAAACCCGATCGCATCCGCTGGTTCGATCCCGAAACCACCAACGCCCTTTGATCTCCTTCGATTCTGAAAGTACGAACGCCCCGATGATATCTCTTGCTGTCGACGAAACCATCGCCCGCGCCGTCGAGGTGCTCAGGGAAAATGACCAAGGCACCTATACCATACCGACCAAGGGGCTCTACCCGTTTCAGTGGAACTGGGATTCCTGCCTGACCGCGCTCGGCCTTGCCCACTATGACGAGGCGCGCGCCTGGACCGAGATCGACACGCTGTTCGCCCACCAATGGCCAGACGGCATGGTGCCGCACATCGTCTTCCATGTCTGGAGCGACGGCTATTTCCCCGGGCCGGAGGTCTGGCGAACCAACCGCCCGACTGCCACCTCCGGCATCACCCAGCCGGCGGTCGCCGGCTTTGCCGTGCGCCGCTTGTTCGACCAGGCCAAGGACAAGACCCTGGCGGCCGAGCGCGCCCGCGCGCTGTTGCCGAAAATCGATGCTTGGCACCGCTGGTTCTACGAAAATCGCGACCCGGACGGCGAAGGGCTGGTCGCCATAATCCACCCATGGGAGTCCGGCCGCGACAACTCGATCGACTGGGACGAGGCGTTCGAGCGCGTGCCGACCGAAGGCGTCGAGCCCTACACCCGCCGCGACATCCTGCACGCCGATCCGGCGCATCGTCCAACCAAGGCACAGTATGACCGCTATGTCTGGCTGTTGCAGCATTTCCGCGGGCTTGGCTGGGATAATGCCCGGCTGCACGATGCCTCGCCATTCCAGGTCGTCGATCCCGGCTTCAACGCCATCCTGATCCGTTCCGCCGCCGACCTTGCCGATCTCGCCGAGGCACTTGGCGAAACCGAAATCGCAGAAGCCAATCGCGCCCGTGCCGAAAAGGGGCTTTCGGCAATGGAACGGCTGTGGAGCGACGCGCATGGCCAGTACATTTGTTTCGACCGAGTGGCCGGAAAGCATGTTGACAGCGCGTCGGTCGGCGGCATTCTGTCGGTATTTTCGGCCATCCCGGAAAGCCGGGCAGCGACCATCGCTGCAACGATCGAGCGCATCGCCGGCAAAGCGCGTTACATCGTCCCGTCGCACGATCCTGAGGATGGGCGCTTCGACCCAAAGCGCTACTGGCGCGGCCCGGTCTGGCTGGTGGTCAACTACATGATCGCCGACGGCCTTGCCGCCGCCGGCCACAGCCAAATCGCACAACGGATCACGCAATCCAGTCTCGAGCTGATCGCCGAGAGCGGTTTTGCCGAATATTACGATCCCCTCAGCGGCGAGCCGCTCGGCGGCAATCGCTTCACCTGGACCGCGGCAATGGTGATCGAGTTCCTGAAGGGCAGAGCCTGAACGCTTCCGCCTAGGCCGCCGGCTACCAAAGCCCGTTCTGTCTGCCGAATAACAGTCGACCCCATTTGCGTCTGAGGCATGTCCCGGCCCATCAAAACAGGGCCAAGGCATGCCAATCTTCACCATGCCAGAGCTATAATAATTCTTCACAAACCGCTATCTATACTGCGTCGGGGCGGGGAGAAGCGCGGCTTGGAATTCGATCTGAAAACCATTGAGGCGCTTGCTCCCGATCAGGCGTCGCTGAGCGCCGCCTCCAAGCTCACCAAACGAACGAACTGGCCGCGGCTCGAAAAGCATGAGCAGCAGGCGCTCATCTGGGGCGAATGCCAGGGCTCCGGCTCCAATCCTTATCGAGTGGTGGTCGACACGGGTGATCACGGCTACAAATGCACCTGCCCTTCGCGCAAATTCCCATGCAAGCACACTCTGGCCCTGATGTGGATTGCCGCCACCGCGCCAGCCAGTTTTGCCGCTGCCAATACCACGCCGGAATGGGTGAATGACTGGCTTGGCCGACGCAGGAAGACAACGCCACAGCCGGCGCAACCGGTACCCGGTGCGGAAGCCAAGCGCATCGGCGAAGCCTCACAAGCCGACGAGAGCACCGCCATTGAAGACATCGCGGCGCTGGAGCGTCGCGAGGCGGCGCAGCGCAAGCGGGCGGAAAGCACACGAGAAGCAGTGTCGGCTGGGCTCGATGAGCTTGACCAGTGGATTGCCGACCAGTTACGGCTCGGTCTGTCCGGGTTTGTCGACGCCAGCAGCGACCGTTGCCGGCGGATTGCTGCGCGGCTGGTCGATATGAAGGCAGCCGCGCTCGCCGGCCGTATCGACGAGATTCCGTCGCGGCTGATGGCGCTGCGCAGCGAGGAACGGTCTGATGCGGCAATCCGCGAGCTCGGCAAGCTCGTGCTGCTGGCCAAGGCGTGGCGGTCCGAGCCCGACGACCCCGAGCTGAAGCGCCTCGTATCAACGTCGGAACCCCGCGAACAGGTTCTCAGCAGTCCGGATGCAAGACAGGTTGAAAGCCTCTGGGAAGTTCTCGGCGAGAAGATCGAGAGCCGCCGCGATGGTCTGGTCAGCCATTCGACCTGGCTGCTCGATTTGAAAAGCGCCACCCCGCAATTTGCCGTGCTGCTCGACTTTTTCCCGGCTTCGGCCGGGCGCCGGTCCAACGCTTTTGCACCAGGCGACCGTTTCAATGCCCGACTGGTGTTTTATCCATCACGCCTGCCGCTCCGCGCCCTCGTGGTGGAGCGCATGGGGGAGGTTGTGCCCGGCGCGTGGCCCGATTTTGCTTTTGGCACCGCGAAGGATCCGCTCGCCACGCATGCTTCCCATCAGGACGCCGCGCCCTGGATCGCCGATTGTCCCCTCATGCTGCCGCCCGGTGCTATCCTGCTCGACGATCGGGGCACGGCATGGTGGCAGGCGGAGGATGAACCGCAGGGGATCGCCTTGCCGATCGCCGGCGCGGTAGATCAAACCTTGCTCGGCCTCGACCTTGCAGCCACGGCAGCGCTCTGGAACGGCGCCCGGCTTGAGCTTCTGGCGGCGCAAAGCGAGTTCGGGAGGCTTGATCTGGCGTGAACGAAAGCGAGCAAACAGGCCTGGCGGCAATGCGCGATTGCTGGATCACCGGCGGTGCTACGTTCGATCTGGCTCCGGCCGGATGGAAGGCAATCGCCGGCGGTGCAAGTCCCGACGAACAGGAGCGCCGGCTCCTGGCAATCGCAGCACAAGCGCTCGACGTCGCGCTGCGGCCGGCCGCGCCGACGACACTCAAGCGTCGTCCGCCGCTGCCCAGACTTGCCCTGCCCATTCTGCCGGCACGATTTCGGCCGTTGTTGAGAGCCGCTCTGAAGCACGCCGCCGACGCGAGGCGAAAGGCACGCGTGGCGGCGCTCGTCGCCAGCCGCGGCTTTGTGCTCCATCCCATGGACTGGATGCCCTCGGATCAGAACAGCCCGGACGTCTACGCACCATGGGTAGACTGGCAAGCAAGCATGAACGGGGAAAGGCTTGCCCCACAAGAGAAACTGACTGCGGAAAACTGGGATGAGTTCTATCCCGCCGCGCGACGCTTGGTCCTTGCCGATATGCGCCGTACCGACCCGACATCGGCTCGAATGTTGATCGAAGCCAAGGCGTCGGGCGAACCGGCGGAAGTCAGGCTTGCGCTGGTCGAGCTTATGCGCTTCGGCCTGAGTGCGAGGACGTGCCTTTCCTGAAAAGCCTTTCCGCCGACAGGTCCGGCAAGGTGCGCGAACTGGCTGGCCGGCTGCTGGCAAGATTAGGAGAGCACGTTCGCCCGAGCGACGGTGGACCGGACGATCCCGTAGCCGAACTCGCCGCCTTTATCACTGAAGGCAGATCGGGCTTCATCCGCCGCCGGACGATCTACACTCCAGCAAAACTAAAATCCCAAGTGCAGGAGCAACGCCGCGCCGAACTGTTCGAGATATGCAACCTCGTCGAGGTTGCCGAACGGTTCAACACTACGGAAGCCGAATTCATAGGAGGCTGGCAATTTGGTGCCGACAATAAAGCCGACATCCTGATCGCACGAATGGTCGCCGCCTCAGGGAGCGAAGCCGCCCTTACGCAGATGGCGGATATGCTTATCGCCGAAGGCGGCAAACCGGCGCTGTTCGTGCTTCACCTCATGCCGCGCCTGGACAGCCGCAGAAAGCGTGTCCTCATCAGGCTGATCCTCAAGGAGACAACTTATCTTGGCATGATCAACCTGGCGGAAGGCATCGATGTCGACCGGCTGGAATGGGACGACCTGACGAATGGACAGGCGCTCGCCGCACTGCGTTCCGCCGCCGGCGGAAAAGACGACGCCGCGCGGCGGGGTCTCGACGATGTACTGGAGACGATCGGCTTCCTTGCCACCGCGACCACGGCAGCGAAATTGATCGACGACATGGTCGCGGCGGGCGTGCCGCCCGCGGCTCCTTCACTCGGGCTTCTACGTCTCAATGCATCACTGGCGGGGCCTGGAAGCAACACATGACCAATCCGGAGAACAGCAAAATGAACGCAGCCATCCGCCTCCCGGTCGAGCAGGCCTACGCTTCGGAATTGCAGGCGCTGGCGCGCGATGACGACCGGCAGAGGCCTGCCGGCTGGAGCCTGTCGCCACAGGCTGTGCTGACCTATTTGCTAGGCGGGAAGGCCGGTGACGGCACCTTGGTAACGCCAAAATATGTCGGTCGCCGCCGGTTGATGGAAACCGCGGTAGCGACGCTCGCCACCGACCGTGCACTCTTGCTGCTCGGCGTTCCCGGAACCGCCAAGTCCTGGGTGTCTGAACATCTTGCCGCCGCCATCATGGGCGACTCGACGCTGATCGTGCAGTGCACGGCCGGCACCGACGAGAACCAGATCCGCTATGGCTGGAACTATGCGCAGCTACTGGCAAAGGGCCCGAGCCAGGAAGCGTTGGTGCCGACGCCGCTCTACCGAGCCATGCAGAACGGCAAGCTCTGCCGGCTGGAGGAACTGACCCGCATGGGCTCAGACGTGCAGGACACGCTGATCACCGTGCTTTCCGAAAAGATGATGCCTATCCCGGAATTGAACACCTCGATCTACGCCCAGCGCGGCTTCAACATTATCGCCACGGCAAACAACCGCGACAAAGGTGTCAACGAGCTCTCCTCGGCGCTCAAGCGTCGCTTCAATGTCGTGGTGCTGCCATTGCCGGAAGACATGGCCGAAGAGGTGGCGATCGTCTCCAAACGGGTCGACGAGATGGCTGGCGGACTCGACCTGCCGGTGCCGAAAAATGTCGGCGAGGAGATCGCCCGTGTGCTGACCATTTTCCGCGAATTGCGCTCCGGCGCGACTGCCGACGGCAAGGTGACGCTGAAGACGCCTTCCGGCTCGCTGTCGACCGCAGAAGCGATCGCCACGATGGTTGGCGGGCTCAGCCAGGCGGCGTGGTTCGACAGTGGCAAGCTCGGCGCCGAAGGTCTCGCCGCCAGCCTTGTCGGCGCGATCGTGAAGGATCCGGTACAGGACAAGGTGGTGCTGGAGGAATATCTGGAAACCGTGCTCAAGAAGCGGGCCGACTATGCCGGCTGTTACGCGGCGCTGAACGCAGCGATCTGACGCCATGGGCCACGGCGACATTGCCTATTTCGGGATAGGCCATCACGGGCCGGGTTCCGCCGACAGCCTGGTGCAGGCACTGAAGGATTTGAACCCGGTCGCCGTGCTGATCGAGGGGCCGATCGACGCCTCTGAGCTTCTGCCCATGCTGGCCCGCCCCGAAATGCAGCCGCCTGTGGCGCTCCTTTGCTATCCGGAGGACGATCCGGCTTCGACAAGCTTCTGGCCTTTTGCCGAGTTCTCGCCCGAATACCAGGCGGCGCTTTGGGCTGTGGGCAATAAGGCGACGTTGCAGTTTATCGACCTGCCGTCATCGGCACGGTTCACCACTGCTGCGATCGGTGGCGCGGAGGACACCGATGCGACCGAAGCTACCCAAGCCCCCGAGGATGGTGACGCGGCTCCGCTTCCGCGTGATCCGATAGCCATGCTGGCACACGCCGCCGGTTATGAGGACGGCGAAAGCTGGTGGTCGGACATCATTGAACAGAACCCGGAACCCGGCCCCATATTTGCGGCCATCGCCGATGCGATGACGACACTGCGGAATGGTGAGGGTCCGATCGCGCAGTTCGAAGCCAAGCGCGAGGCGCATATGCGGCTCGAAATCGCCAAGGCGCGTAAGCAGTTCGACGGGCCGATCGCCGCCGTCTGCGGGGCATGGCATGTGCCGGCGCTGCAGGCCACCCACACTCAGAAAAACGATCAGGTCCTGATCAAGGGAATTGCCCGGCGCAAGAGCACAATGACATGGGCACCGTGGACGGGACCGCGCCTGGCGCTGGGATACGGCTATGGCGCGGGCGTCGTCGCACCGGGCTGGTGCAAGCATCTTTGGCGCACGCGCGGCCGGCGCGATGCGGCGACCCTGTGGCTTGCGACGATCGCCGCCGTGCTGCGGGCGAAGGGTCACCTGATCTCGACCGCTTCGTTGATCGAAGCGGAGCGGCTCGCCCGGACGCTTGCCGCGATTCGCGAACGACCGAAACCCGGATTTGAGGAATTGCGCGACGCCGCGATCGCCGCCCTCTTCAACGGCGAAGCGTTGCTGTGGGGGCTGGTCGAGGCCGAGCTGCTTCTGGGTTCGGACGTCGGCGAAATTCCGCCCGACACACCGCTGGCGCCGCTGATCGAGGATCTGCAGCGTAGCCAAAAGGCGGCGCGCCTAAAACCCGAGGCGCTGGAGCGGGAACTGTCGGTCGACCTGCGAAGCGAGAGCGGGCTGTTTCGCTCGACATTGCTGCATCGGCTGCACGTGCTTGGTGTGCATTGGGGCAGACTGACCGATGCCGGTCGCAGCCGTGGCACCTTCCGCGAGCGGTGGACCCTAGCGTGGGAACCGGAATATGCCGTTCGTCTGGTCGAGAACCTGATCTACGGGCCGACCATCGAAAAGGCTGCCAATGGCCGCCTGATCCAGATGATCGAAACGGCGGCGACGCTCGATACGCTTGCGGCACTGGTCCAGAGCGCCATCACTGCAGGCCTGTCGGAAGCATCGACTGCCGGCCTCACGGCGTTGGAGGCACGCGCGGCGCGCAGCAGTGAATGCCTGGAGATCCTGGCGTCGGTGCCGCCGCTCGCCGACATTGTCCGCTACGGCGAGGCCCGCAAAACGCAAACGGACCGGCTGTCCGGCCTCATGGAGTGGCTGATCGTCGAAGGTGCGATCGCGCTTCCCTACGCTGCGCGCGATCTGGATGAGCAGGCCGCCGCGACACTGGTTGGTGCGATGCGCAAGGCCGATGAGGCGATCAGGCTGGTCGAACCCGGCCAAGACGTGCTGGACGGATGGCGCAACGGGCTGGCGGCCGTGCTGGAGGCGTCACGGTCGACGGCGCTGCTGGCCGGGTGCGCCGCACACCTGCTGTATGAAGCTGGTCGCCTGTCCGCCGAAGCCGCTGCCGGGCTGCTCGGGCGACGCCTGTCACCGGGGACGCCTGTCACTGACGCGGCCGGGTTCTTCGAAGGCTTCTTCAGCACAGCCGGTCAACGGCTGATTTATGACGAGGGTCTGCGCGGTGCGGTCGATGGGTGGCTCAGATCCCTGGACGAAGATGCTTTCATTGCGCATCTACCGCTGCTGCGCCGTGTCTTTTCCAATCTGGACAGCATGGAACGCCGCCGGCTGATCGAAGCGGTCCTCGGCCGCGCGGCGCGCTTGCCGGCTGGCGTGACGCCGACGCCGGATGGCGGCGAGGCATGGCGCCGGCACCTGGGGCTGCTTGGACCGTTGCTCAACGGAGAAACCGGCAATGGATGACGAGGCCGAAATGAACGAACCCGGCCCGCTCACTTCCGATGGCGGAAGGGAGCGCCGCTGGCGACTGGCGATCGGCGCCGATGACGAAACGTCTGGGGCACTTTCCAGCGACGATAAACGGCTTTCGGCGGCACTCGACGCTCTCTACGGCGACGGCGTTAGCGCCGCTTCTGCCGACCCGCGCAAGCGGCGTGGCGGCCTTGGCCGGTCGGCGCCGCGCGTCGCGCAATGGATGAGCGACATTCGCTCCTTCTTTCCGGCGCAGGTCGTCCAGATCGTCCAGAAGGACGCGTTCGAACGGCTGGACCTGAAGCAGATGCTGATGGAACCGGAATTCCTCAAAGCGATCGAGGCTGACGTCAATCTCGTCGCCGACCTGATTTCGCTGCGCTCGGTCATGCCGGCCAAGACCAAGGACATTGCCCGGACGATCATTGCCGATATCGTCGGCAAGCTGATGCAGAAGCTGGAGCAGAAGACCGCGGAGGCGATACGCGGCGCTCTCGATCGATCGAGACGCACCAACCGCCCGCGTGCACGCGATATCGACTGGCAGCGCACTATTTCGGCGAACCTTCGCCACTATCAACCCGAGCATAGGACCATCGTGCCGGAGAAACTGGTCGGCTTCATGCGCAAGCAGCGCCGGCTTGTCGATCTGGATGAGGTCGTTCTCTGCGTCGACCAGTCCGGCTCGATGGCAAGCTCGGTGGTCTACGCCTCGATCTTCGCGGCGGTGATGGCCTCGCTGCCGGTTGTGCGCACGAAGCTTGTCTGCTTCGATACGGCGATCGTCGACCTGACCGAAGAGCTCAGCGATCCCGTCGAGGTGCTGTTCGGCGTGCAGCTTGGCGGCGGCACCGACATCAATCAGGCGGTCGCCTATTGCGCCGACCGTATCGAACGGCCCACCAAGTCGCATCTGGTGCTGATCACCGATCTCTATGAAGGCGGTAATGGCCAGGATCTGCTGCGGCGACTGGCAGCGCTGGTTCGATCCGGCGTAAATGTCGTCGTGCTTCTGGCGCTGACCGATCAAGGCCGGCCCGGCTACGATCCCACAATGGCAGGCTCGGTAGCAGCCCTTGGTATTCCCGTCTTTGCCTGCACGCCGGATCTGTTTCCGGACATGATGGCTGCGGCCTTACGCCGCGACGATATCGGAGCATGGGCGGCAGGCGCCGACATCAAGGTGGTCCGCGCCGAAACGCAGGCGTCGAGCTACCCATCACCAACTGCCACAGTTTGACAAAACGCGGTCCGCGCCTATGGTCGACCTGTTACACAGGAGCGGTGCATGGCGACAGCAACCGACTGCATTTTTGGCGGGTTTTCCGCATGTTTTCTTTCCAGCGAAATTCGCGTCAAGCCGCTCCTGCAATCCTCGCCGGTCTTCGCGTGCGTTGCATCGATATCTGCGCGCCAATAGCATCCGTGAGCGCCCTCTCCTCGCGAACCGCCGAGCTTCTGTCGCGACTTGAGGGTCGGCTCGATCGGTCGGCGATCGTCTCGGCAGATGAGGCCGGGCCGCGTTACAGGGAAGACCCCGACGGCAAGACCGGTGCGCGGCCGGAGGTCGTGCTGCGACCGCGCACTGCCGGCGAGGTGTCGGACATACTGCGCCTGTGCAATGAGGCGGGGCAGAGGCTTGTGGTCCAGGGGGGCCGGACCGGGCTTGCCGGCGGCGCTCGCATCCAACCCGGCGAAGCTGTGCTGTCGCTGGAGCGCATGACTTCCGTTGAAGCTCTCGACCGCGAGGCGGCGACCATCATCGCCGAGGCCGGCGCGCCGCTGCAAGCGGTGCAGGAAGCCGCCGATGCGGCCGGCTTGCTGTTCGGCGTCGACATCGGAGCGCGCGGCACGGCCACCGTCGGTGGCAATGTCGCCACCAATGCCGGCGGCATCCGTGTGCTGCGCTACGGCATGTACCGGGCGCAGGTGCTTGGGCTGGAAGCGGTGCTTGCCGACGGCAGTATTCTGACCTCGCTCAAGGGTTTGGCGAAGGACAACTCCGGCTACGACCTCAGCCAATTGTTCATCGGCAGCGAAGGCACGCTCGGCGTGGTCACACGCGCATGCCTGCGGCTGCATCCGAAGCCGGCCACCGAGATCAACGCCTTCTGCGCGCTTGCTTCGCTCGACGCGGCGATCACGTTGCTTGCGCTGCTCAGGCGCAAGCTCGGGCCCTTGCTGTCGGCCTATGAGGTGAATTTCGCACCGCTTTACGGCGCCATGATCGCCGGCATGGAGGCGCCGGCGCCGCTACCCGCCGGCTCGCCCGTCTATGTGCTTGCCGAGATACAGGGCAGCGAGCCCGACCGCGACGGCGAACGTTTTGCCGCGGTGCTGATGCAGGCGGTTGAGGATGGCGTGATCGAGGATGTGGTCGTCTCGCAATCGCCGCGCGAATTCCGGGCGCTCTGGGCGGTGCGAGAAGAGGCCAACCGTTTCCTGTTTTCGATGGCAGGCCTGATCGGCGTCGATATCAGCATCCCACTGGCGAGAATGGCGACTTTCCTGGGCGAAACAGAAGCCGCCATCAGGGCCGTCGACCCTGGCGCCGACATCTACGTCTTCGGCCATCTCGGCGATGGCAATCTGCATTATCAGGTCCGCACCGCGGATCCGGCGGCCGCATACGGCATCGTGTACCGCGGTGTTGCCACCGCCGGCGGTGGCGTTTCGGCCGAACATGGCATCGGCCTCGACAAGAAGGAATGGCTGCACCTTGTGCGCAGCGACGCCGAGATCGCGGCCATGCGCCGCCTGAAAGCAGCCTTCGACCCGAACAACATCCTCAATGCCGGGCGCATCTTCGACCTGGCGCCGGGCTGAAATCGAAGGCCGGTAGCGCTGGCCGGATGCTGTCTCTATCTGGTCGCGCTCTTCAATTCCGCATGCGCCACCGCAATGCGGGCAGCAAGCGCGGCGTTGTTGCGGACCAGCGCGATGTTGGCCTTCAGGCTGCGGCCTTGCGAAAGCTCATTGATGCGTGCGAGCAGAAACGGCGTTAGTTCCTTGCGCCCGATGCCGCGCTTCTCGGCCTCAGCCACGGCCGCTGCGATCGTGCCGTCGATGAACGCCGGATCGAGCGCGTCCGCTTCGGGGATAGGGTTGGCGACGAGAATGCCGGTGCCGGATTCCATCTCGTCATGCAGCAGCATGGCTCGCGCGATCTCGTCGGGCGTGTCGAGGCGATGATCGGCCTTGAGCCCGCTGGAGCGGGTGTAGAAAGCCGGAAAATCATCGCTCCCATAGGCGATCACCGGCACGCGCTGAGTTTCCAGATATTCCAGCGTCTTCGCAATATCGAGGATCGACTTAACTCCGGCGCAGACGACGGTCGTGCCGGTTTGGCCGAGTTCGGTCAGGTCGGCGGAGATATCGAAAGTGGCTTCGGCGCCGCGATGCACGCCGCCGACGCCGCCGGTCGCAAAAATGCCGATCCCGGCTAAAGCGGCGATCCGCATCGTCGCCGAGACGGTGGTTCCGGCCGAGCCGCCGCGCACCATGATGGCGGCGAGATCGCGCCCGGAAGCCTTGACCACGCCCTTTGCCGCTGCCAGCTCTTCCAGTTCACGGTCGTCGAGGCCAACCTTGATCTTGCCGGCGACCACTGCGATCGTGGCGGGCACGGCGCCGTTTTCACGCACTACGGTCTCGACACCACGGGCAGTTTCCAGATTGGCCGGATATGGCATGCCGTGGGTGATAATCGTCGATTCCAATGCCACCACCGCGCGGCCTTCATCAAGCGCAGCAGCGACTTCATCGTTCAGGTGGACAAGGAAAGGTTTCATATCATCTCGCTTTCAGGCAGGAATGCGGTACATGCCGGCGGCAAGGAAGCGCGGCGACAGATCGGGATGGACGCTGGATTCGCTCTCGGTGGTCAGTGTGGCAAGCAGCGCGCCGGTGCGCACGGCATGAGCGACCGGCTCACCCGAAAGCACCTTGTACAGTGTGCCGGCGATCATCGCGTCACCGGCGCCGGTGATATCGACGGGCTGGGCCGGGACGGAGTGCATGGTCGTCACACCGCTCTCGGTCGCAACGGCAAATCCATGCGCGCCCACGGTCACGATCACCTCGCCGGCGCCGGCCGCGCGCAGCGCTGCCGCTGCTTCCTCCGGCGTCAGCCGCCTGTCGGCATCCGTCATGCCGAGCATCGTATTGGCCTCGTCATGATTGGTGAACAGAAGATCGATGCCGGTCAGGTCCTTCGGCAGGCGCGCTGATTTCGGCGCCGATACCGTGTCGACTGCGAGCTTGAAGCGCGCACCCTGCTTGCGCGACATCAGTGCTGCGAGGGTCGCGGCCGGCAGATTGCAGTCGATGAACACCCATGTCGCCGCAGCCAGATGCGGCCAGAAGCGGTCAAGATAGGACGACGAAAACAGATCGAAGATCTCCATGTCGGCAATGCCGAGCACGAGGTCGTTGTTGCGGTCGAGGATGGCCGCGTATTCCGCCGTCGGCCGTTCCGTGGTGGTGATGACCTGGCTGACATCGGCGCCGAGGTCGCGCAGATGCCGCACCAGTGAGCGGCCGGTTTCATCGTCGCCGACGATCGAGACGAAGCTTATGTCGACGCCGAGGCGGGCAAGGTTTTCGGCGACGTTGCGGGCAACCCCGCCGAAGCTGCGATAGCCGTCGACCGGGTTCGACGTCTCGAAAATCAGATCCTTCTTGGCGTGGTATTTGCGGTCGAGCACCGCGCCGCCGACGCAGACCATGCGCTTGGACGTCGGCAAGACGTAACCACGGCCGAGAATGTATCCCTTGTTGACGAGTTGCACGATGTGGGCCGCGACCGTCGAGCGGGCGATGCCGAGTACCGTTGCTATGTCCTGCTGGCCGGCGAATGGGTTCGCCTCAATGAGGTCGAGAACCGCTTGTTCCTGTGCTCCAAGGTCGTCCATTGTCTCGGCCGTCAAATTCGAGGCTGAACGCTTTCGCAACAACAGATGGCATTGTCAACATTTGTTTCGACCGGCGGCATTTGACCAATCGGCGCTCCCGCGACTCTCTGCCAGCCGGACGAAGAAAGCGGGTGAGCACATTGAAGAAAGCTATTTCACCAAGGAGGCCGAAAGTTGCTCTTGTCGGCGTGCAGCGCCAGGGAGGAACTGAGGCCTTAACGCGAGACGGCGAAGAGCGCTAAGCCTTCAGCACTGAGACGGCCAATTCGCTGTTGTGGACGTATTCGTTGGCGTCAGGCTGCTTCTGCACGAGCAGGATGAACAGCAGGTCGGTCAGCGTCAGTTGTGCATCACGCGCAGTTATCGATGACGAGCGCGCGCGCTCTTCATCGGCGATCGTGTGGAGGCGAATGTCGGCAACCCGGTTCAGCGGATTGTCGCGAAGTCCGGTGACGGCGATAACGGTGGTGCCACGTTTGCGGGCAAGTTCAGCTATCCGCAGGGTTTCGATGCTCGCCCCGGAATAGGAGAGCGCGAACAGCACGTCACCTCGTCCAAGCGTCGAGACATTGGCCATTTGCACATGGCTGTCGCTGTCGTGCAGCACGTTGCGGCCGAGCTTCATCAGCTTGTAGGAAAAATCGCGCGCCACCAGCGAGGATGCGCCGACGCCGGCCAAATGAATGCGGCGCGCACCGTTCAACGCTTCGAGGGCCTTGCCGATTTCCTGCTCGGTGTTGGCCGCGACGGTCTGTTGCATCGACAAGAGCTTGCTGCCGATCAGCTTGCGCAAGATGACCAGATAGCTGTCGTCGACCTCGATCGAACCGTGGATCATGCCGGCCGGCACGTGCCATTCCTGCGACTTTGCCTCACTGACGGCGAGCTTAAGCTCCTGATAGCTGGAATAGCCGAGCTTCTGGCTGAACTTGACGACGCTCGACTGGCTGCGGCCGATCTCGGCGGCAAGCGCCGCCGTCGACAGGCGGAGCATCTGGTCGGGATTATCGACGATATACCGACCGATCTCGCGGTCGCCGGGCGCCATGACTTCGAGCTTGGCCTCGATCTTCTTCAGGACGGACATGCGTTCCTCCATTGCCTGTCATCGACAATGCCAAGCCAAGGAATAAATTATTCCGTCTCTGATTGACAGCCAAGAATGAACCATCAAATCTCGACTGGTGCGGTTGCGGCCCAGCCTTCGGGCATGTCGACGATTCGGACATGAAAGATCGTAGACTCGCCGACAGCTCGGGATTAGGTCAGAGCCATGGACAAATTGCGGATCGTCGGCGGGCACAGGCTTGAGGGCGCGGTGACGATCTCCGGCGCCAAGAACGCGGCCTTGCCGCAAATAGCGGCGGCGTTGCTCAGCCCCTATCCGCTGCAGCTGACCAACCTGCCTGAGGTGACGGATGTCGACAACATGCTTGGCGTCGTCGGCCTTCATGGGGCCGAAGTCACCAGATCGGCGCATGCCGCCACAATCGATACCAGTGCTGCCGCTTCCAGGGAGACAAGCTACGATACAGTCAGGCGCATGCGCGCGACGGTGCTGGTTCTCGGCCCACTGCTTGCCCGCTTCGGCCATGCCCGGGTCTCGCTGCCTGGCGGCTGTGCGATCGGCACACGGCCGGTCGACATGCATGTCGCCGCACTTGCCGCACTTGGCGCCGATATCGCGATCGAAAACGGACTGATCGTCGCGTCTGCGCCGGGCGGACTGAAAGGCGCGCGCATCGTTTTGAGCTCGCCGTCGGTCGGCGCGACCGAAACGGCGATGATGGCGGCGACGACGGCAAACGGCGAGACCGAGATCCTCAACGCGGCCCGCGAGCCGGAGGTGGCCGATCTTGCCGCCTGCCTGAACGACATGGGCGCGCGGATCGAGGGCGCCGGCACGCACCGCATCCTGATCGGGGGCAGCACAGACTGGCGCGCCGCTACGCACGACATCATCCCGGACCGGATAGAGGCCGGCACCTATGCCGTCGCAGCGGCCATCACCGGCGGTCAGATCGAGCTGACCCACGCGCGGCTCGAGCACATGGCATCCATCGTCCAGCTGCTCGAAGCAGCCGGTGTGAAAATATGGCCGGGCGACCGCGGGCTGATCGTATCGGGAGACGGGCCGCTCAAGGCGGTCGACGTGACGACGGAGCCCTATCCGGGCTTTCCGACCGATCTCCAGGCGCAGTTCATGGCGTTGATGTGCTGTGCCGAGGGCGCTTCGCTGTTGCGCGAGACGATCTTCGAGAACCGCTTCATGCATGTGCCTGAACTGATGCGGCTCGGCGCCAATATCAAGCTGCAAGGCACCATGGCGCTGGTGCGCGGAGGCGAGAAGCTGAAGGGCGCGCAAGTGATGGCGACCGACCTGCGCGCCTCCGTCTCGCTGGTGCTGGCAGCGCTGGTGTCGGAGGGCGAGACGACGATCAATCGCGTCTATCATCTCGACCGCGGGTACGAGCAGTTGGACCGCAAGCTCCGGCTGTGCGGCGCCCAGATCGAACGAATAAGGCAATGAGTGCCGGTCGGGCGTCTCCGCATTATTTCCTGGGCGTCGATGGCGGCGGAACCGGCTGCCGGGCGCGTATCGAAGACGAGGCAGGAACCGTGCTCGGGCAAGGCCTGTCGGGCCCGGCGACAACGCGACTCGGTATAGAGGTGGCCTGGGCCTCGATTGCCAAAGCCTTTGGCGCGGCGATCGAAGAGGCAGGGTTCGCGGCGGCGGAAATCGCCAGGATCCGCGCGGGTATCGGTGTTGCCGGCATCGGCCGTAAGGGTGCGCTCGAGGCGTTTCATGGCATCGAACAACCCTTTGCGAGCATCGACTTCGTCAGCGACGGCGTCGCGGCTTGCCTTGGCGCGCATTCGGGTCAAGACGGCGCCATCGTCATAGCCGGGACCGGTTCGATCGGGCTCGGCTTTGTCGAAGGGCGCGACCTGCGCGTCGGCGGCTACGGTTTTCCGATTTCCGACGAGGGCAGCGGCGCCGATCTCGGACTGAAGGCAGTGCAGCTTGCCTTGCGAGCCCATGACGGCCGGCATGAGCGGACGGCGCTGCTGGCCGAGGTGATGCAGCGCTTCAAGGACGATCCGTTCGAGGCGGTGGCCTGGATGGACCGCGCCAGCGCGACGGACTATGCCGCCATGGCGCCGATGGTGATCCGCCATGCCGAACAGGGCGATCCGGCCGGTCGGCGGATCGTGCAAGGCGCTGCCGAGCAGATCGACACCTTCGTGCGGGTGCTGTTTGAAAAAGGCGCGCCGCGGGTTACGTTGCTCGGAGGGTTGTCCAGCCCGCTTGAGCCATGGCTCGCTCCCGACGTCCGCCGACGGCTGAAGCCGGCCGACGGCGATGCGGTTTCGGGAGCCATAATCCTGGCCAGAAAATCCCTCTGCCGCCAGTGATGCCTTGCTCGGCAAGGAATATAATATTCCTACTTTCTGTTGACAGAGGGAATATCGAATTCTAAAAAGTTAACGAAACAGAACCGGCGCAGCCGGTACGGAGCCGACGGCCAGGTGCAGGCACTGGACGCCGCTTGCCGCGGGCATCACAGTCCTGCTCGCAGTCGCACTTGAAAGTAAGCGAAGTGGTCGAACAAGGGTTGATGTCGGAGCTGGAGCGGCTGGTTTCCGAGGACCGGAACCCGAAAACCATGGACATCGATCTGTTGCCGACCCTCGAGGTGCTGCGCAAGATCAATGACGAGGACAAAGGCGTTGCGGCGGCCGTCGAGAAGGTCATCCCCGATATTGCTGCGGCCGTGGACCGGATCGTGAGCGCGTTCCAGAACGGTGCACGCCTTGTCTATATGGGGGCTGGCACCAGCGGCCGGCTCGGCGTCCTCGACGCCTCGGAATGTCCGCCGACCTTCGGCGTACCCGAGGACATGGTGGTGGGCCTGATCGCCGGCGGCGTCGACGCGCTGGTGCACTCTGCGGAAGGCGCTGAGGACGATCCGAAACAGGGAATAAAGGCGCTGCAGGACATCAAGCTGACCGCTGGCGACGTGGTGGTCGGCATCGCTGTCAGCGGACGCACACCTTATGTGATCGGTGGCCTGACCTATGCCAAGGAAGTGGGAGCTACCACCGTGGCGTTGTCCTGCAATCCTCGATCGACCATTGCCGGCATTGCCGATATTGGCATCTCTCCGGTAGTTGGCCCGGAGGTCCTCACCGGCTCGACCCGGCTGAAATCGGGAACCGCGCAAAAGCTGGTGCTCAATATGCTGTCCACCGCCAGCATGATCCGCATCGGCAAGAGCTATCAGAACCTGATGGTTGACCTCAATCCAAGCAACAAGAAGCTTGTCGCAAGGGCGGTCAGGATCGTGATGCAGACGACCGGCTGCGCGGCACAGCAGGCACGACAGGCACTCGACCAGACCGGCAATGATGCAAAACTGGCAATCCTGGTGACGATCACCGGCATGGGTGTCGAAGAAGCACGTAAGGCGCTTGCCAACGCGGGAGGTTTCCTGCGCAAGGCGATAGGCGAAAAGACGGGGTAAGACCGCATGGATACTGGGCCGATGTTCCGGGGCGTGTGTCCCTTTGAAGCGGTCCGGGGAACTGCAAGGCATCTGGTTTAACAATAATGGGAGACGACAATGGTACGGCACATTGGCAAGAAACTGCTTTCCGGCATGACGCTCGCGGCAATGGTTGCCATCGCCGCGCTACCGGTGCAGGCGAGTGCGGCGACGCTGCATATGGCGTGGTCGCAGGACGCCACCGGTCTTGATCCGCACAAGCAGACGGCATTCTCCTCACTGCGGCTGCTGGAGCTGATCTACGAACCGCTGGTGCGGCTCGACGCAAACCTGCAAATCACGCCCGCGATTGCCGACTCATGGCAGTTCTCGCCGGACGGCAAGGAACTGAGCTTCAAGCTCAATCCGAAAGCAAAATTCCAGAACGGCGCCGCCGTGACCTCGGCCGACGTCAAGGCATCGTTCGAGCGCATACTTGACGAGAAGACGGGTGCTGCGGCGCGCGCCAACTTTCTCTCGATCGCCAGCATCGACACGCCCGATCCCGCCACCGTCGTGTTCCACCTCTCGCAGCCGGACGTGCCGATCCTGACGGCGATGAGCGACGTCAATGCGGCGATCGTCCCGGCAAGCGAAATTGCGGCCGGCTCGATCGGCACGACAACGATCGGCTCGGGTCCGTTCAAGCTCGAAAAATGGGATCCGAATTCCAAGGAAGTGCTTGTCGCCAACAAGGACTGGGCAGGCGGCGCGACCGGCGTCGACGGCATCGAAATCAGCGTGCTGCCGGACGAGACGGCGATCCTGGCGGCGATGCGCACCAAGCAGATCGATTTTGCCCTGCTCAACGATCCGCTTGTCGCCACGCTGGTGCCCAAGGAAGCCAGCCTGCAGTTGAATCGTGTGCCGGTGCTTGCCTATCACGTGCTGCAGCTCAATCCCTCCCGCAAGCCGATGACCGAACTCAAGGTGCGTCAGGCGATTTCCTGCGCCATCGACCGGCAGGAAGTGCTGGACACCGCCTCGCTCGGCGAAGGCAAGGTCACCGGCCCGCTGACCATCCCGGCACTGGCGACCGATCCGAAGCAGTTGTTCTGCTATAAGCGCGACACTGAGAAGGCCAAGCAGTTGATGGCCGAAGCCGGCTATGCCGACGGCTTTTCGGCGACCGTGATCGGCGCCACCGGCGAGCCGCCGACGGCAGCGGCGGAAGCCCAGGTCATCCAGTCGCAACTCGCAGAAATCGGCGTCAAGCTCGACATCAAGATGATGGAGCTCAACGTCTATGTCGACGCCTGGCTGAAGGGCGATTTCGACATGGCCGTCGCGCTGAACGGCGGCAGGGCCGATCCCTACACTATGTACAACCGCTACTGGACCAAGACGGGCAATCTGCAGAAGGTGGCGAACTATATCGACGACACGCTGGACAGCCTTATGCAGAAGGGCCGCACCGAGACCGACCCGGCAGCGCGCAAAGCGATCTTCGCCGACTTCGAGAAGCACATCACTGAGATGTCGCCCTGGATCTGGCTCTACACGTCCTACAGCTACACGGCACAGCAGAAGAATATCGCAGGATTCGAACCGGTGCCGACAGGTTCGCTGTTCAGCCTCGCCAAGGTGACGATCCAGTAGCTGCTTTGATGCCGGACGAGAGGAATTCTTCGCGTGAACTATCTGATGCGGCGACTGGCGACCTTCCCTCTCGTCCTGCTTGGCGTGTCCATCGTGGTGTTCCTGGCGATCCGGATGGTTCCGGGCGATTCGATCACGGCAATGCTGGGGACCGAAGCCGGCCTGCTGACGCCGCAGCAGCGCGATGCGCTTGCAGCTTATTTCGGCATCGACCAGCCTTGGTTCATCCAGTACTGGCGCTGGCTGCTTGGTCTTTTTCAAGGTAATCTCGGCATTTCGTCCACCTATGGCAGGCCGGTGCTCGACGTCATCCTCGAGCGTTTCCCGCTAACGTTGGAACTCGCCCTGCTGTCGATGGTCATCGCCCTGCTTGTCGGCATGCCGGCGGGGATCTTTGCCGCCACCCGTAACGAAAGGCTGTCCGACCTCGGCGTGCGCGTTGTCGCAATGATCGGGCAGTCGACGCCGAACTTCGTCCTTGCCCTGCTGATCATCTACACGCTGTCGGCGGGGTTTGGCGTTTTGCCGGCGATGGGCGAGTATTCGCCGCTGTGGCAGGATCCGCTGCGCAATCTCGGCCAGCTGTTGCTGCCTGCGGTCACGCTTGGATTTGCCTTCGCGGCTTCGGTGACCCGCATATCGCGTTCGGCGATGCTCGACGTGCTCAGCGACGACTATGTCAGGACGGCGCGCAGCAAGGGCGTTTCGGCGCGCGGCGTCATCTGGCGGCATGCTTTGCCCAACGCGCTCATCCCAGTCGTGACGCTGAGCGGCATAGAGTTCGGCTACCTCCTGGGCGGAGCTGTCATCGTCGAGCAGATCTATGCGCTGCCCGGTCTCGGCCGCATGGTGCTGGATGCCATCCTGCAGCGCGACTACGCGCTGGTGCAGGGAAGCGTGCTGTTCATCGCCTTCAACTTCATGATCGTCAATCTCCTCGTCGACCTCGCCTATGTCGCGCTCGACCCACGTATCCGGCTAAGCGAGCACTGATGGCGACATTGCGGGCTATATTTGCGCATCCCAGCGGCCGCATCGGCGGTGCCATCGTTGCGCTTTATCTGCTGCTTGCCGTGCTTGGCATGCTGGGGCTGACGCCGCACAATCCGCTGACGCAGCACCGGGTCGAGCGACTGCATGCGCCTGACGGCACCTACTGGATGGGCACGGACCTGTTCGGCCGCGATGTCGCAAGTCGGCTGATGACCGGGATCGGCCAGTCCTTCATCGTGGCCTTCTTTTCGGTCGCCGTCGCGACACTGGCCGGCACCGTGCTCGGGCTGGCGGCAGCCTGGTTCGGGCGCCGCTGGGACGGCCTAGTGATGCGCATCATGGACGTTGTGCTGGCGTTCCCGGCGATCCTGCTGGCGCTGCTGATCGTCGCGGTTGCGGGACCGGGAACCTCGACCAGCGTCATTGCCATCGCCATCGTCTACACACCGATCTTCACGCGCGTCGTGCGAGGTCCGGCTCTGTCGCTGAAGGCGCGCGAGTTCGTCGACGCGGCCCGCACGTTCGGCAGCAGTGCGGGCTATATCGTAACACGGCATCTGCTGCTCAATTTGGTGGCGCCACTGACGGTTCAGGTGACGCTGGCGCTAGCCTGGGCACTGCTGACCGAAGCCGGCTTAAGCTTCCTCGGGCTCGGCACGCAGCCGCCCGCCGCGTCGCTCGGCCTGATGCTGAGCGACAGCCGCAATCTGATGGAGACAGCTCCCTGGCTGATGATCTTCCCGGGCGTGGCGATCATGATCGGCATCCTCGGTTTCAACCTGCTCGGCGATGCGTTGCGCGATGTCCTCGACCCGAAGATGCGGAGATCGATCGCATGATCCCGCTGCTGTCCGTCAGCGGATTGCGCGTCGGCTTCGGTCGCAGCCCGCAAGCCAATGAGGTCGTGCGCGGCGTCAGCTTCGATCTCGCCGACGGCGAAACGCTGGCCATCGTCGGCGAAAGCGGCTCGGGCAAATCGGTTACGGCGCTGTCGATCAATCGCCTTGTCGATTACGGCGGCGGCCGCATCACCGGCGGGTCGATCAAGCTGAGGCGGGCCGACGGCAGCACCTTCGACCTGACAGCCGCAGCCGAGCCGCAATTGACGAAGATCCGCGGCGGCGAAATCGGCATGATCTTCCAGGAGCCGATGACCTCGCTCAATCCGGTGCTGACCATTGGCTGGCAGATCGAGGAATCATTTCGCCTGCATCGCGGCCTGACCGGACGACAAGCAACGGCGGCGGCCAAGGACGCGCTCGACCGCGTCCGTATTCCGGACGCAGCGAGGCGGTTGGAATACACGCCCAACCAGCTGTCGGGCGGCATGCTGCAGCGGGTGATGATCGCCATGGCGATTGCGTGCAACCCGCGCCTGCTCATTGCCGACGAGCCAACGACGGCGCTGGATGTTACGGTGCAGGCGCAGATCATGGCGCTGCTCGCCGAGTTGAAGCAGGAAACCGGGATGTCGATGATCTTCATCACCCACGACATCGGTCTGGTTGCAGGCATCGCCGACAAGGTGATGGTGATGCAAGGCGGAGAAGCTGTCGAGCAGGGCGCATTGAACCAGATATTGGACGATCCGCAGCATCCCTATACGCGGCATCTGCTGCATGCGGTGCCGCATTTCGCCGGCGGCGGTGCGACACGCAGGGACGCGCAACGCGAAAAGCAAAAAGCTGCCGAGCCGGTGCTGAAGGTCGATGGCCTCGTGGTGCGATTTCCGGTCAAGGGTGGTTTTCTCAGCCGTACCAGCGGTGCCGTCCATGCCGTGGACGGTGTGGATTTCGAGCTAATGCCGGGCGAGACATTGGCGGTTGTCGGCGAGAGCGGTTCCGGAAAGTCCACCACCGCCCGCGCGATTCTGGGGCTGGTGCGCTCGACGCGCGGCACAATCTCGGCCAGCGCGCGCAAGGCCGCCGCCGGGCAGAGCGCCCTTCCCGTGCAGATGGTGTTCCAGAATCCCTATGGCTCGCTCAATCCCAGACTCACCGTCGAAAACCTCCTCGCAGAGCCGGTGATCGCTACCGGCGGACGGATAACTGCTGAAACGCGGGCGAAAATGGCCGCGCTGCTGAAACGCGTCGGCCTTCCGGAAAACAGCCTGCAGCGCTATCCGCACGAATTCTCCGGCGGCCAGCGGCAACGCCTGTGCATCGCTCGCGCGCTGATGCTCAATCCTTCGGTTATCGTCCTCGACGAAGCGGTTTCGGCGCTCGATGTGTCGGTGCAGGCCAGGGTGTTGAAGCTTTTGATCGAGCTGCAGCGTGAATTCGGGCTGGCCTATCTGTTCATCTCGCATGACATGGCTGTCGTCGAGCGGATCGCCCATCGCATCGCGGTCATCTATGCCGGCCAGATTGTCGAGATCGGCGATGCCAGATCGGTGCTCTCGGAGCCGAAGCACTCCTATACCAAACAGCTTATCGCGGCCGTTCCTACTATAGACCGGCGGCATGAACGTTTCGAGCTGGACACGCGCCAGGTCCCCTCGCTCGTGCGTCCGCTGGGGTTTGAGCCGAGCCCGGCCAATTGGCAGCAATTCGGGCCGGATCATAGAGCACGGGTGGAAGTGTGATGATTGTCGCCCAAGGATACGAAAGGCCGGAGGGACAGCCCCATCGCTGCCTTCCAAACGGAGGCGTAGTTGATCGACCATGATCTCTTCTCCCGCGCATTCGCCCCGCTCGAAGCGGCCGTGGCCGCATCGCGCATTCCGGGCGGCGTGCTCAGCATAGTTGACGGGGACGGCGAACGCATCGTCCGGGCAATCGGCTCAGCCCAAGTCGTGCCCAAGATACGGCCGATGCATGTCGGGACATGGTTCGACCTGGCATCCCTGACCAAAGTCATCTTCACCACGTCGCGTATCCTGGCACTGGCGGAAGAAGGCGTCATCGACCTCGACGCGCCGCTGATTTCCGTCCTGCCCGACCTTCGCCAATATGACGAAAAAGCCTGGGAACGGAACGTAACGTTTCGCCAGTGTCTCGGCCATCAGACACCATTTCCCGCCGTCGCGCCAATCTACACCTATGGGCGTGACCCCGAGCTGCTGCGCGCCTTCATCCTGCAGCGCGAATGGCAGGCTGGCGAGCCGGTCTATTCCGATATCAACTTCATCCTGCTCGGCTTCGTCCTGGAGCGCCTGTCTGGCAAGACCATTCGCGACATAGATCCCCGTTCGGGCTTCGCGTGCTCCGCCGAACCGGATCAAGCGGCGGCGACCGAAGACTGCACATGGCGCCATCGCGTGCTCTGCGGCGAAGTCCACGACGACAATTGCTCGGCCTTGCAAGGTGCCGGTCACGCCGGCCTGTTCGGAACGGCGGCTTCGGTCCTCGACTTTGCGCAAGGGCTGCTGGACGGGACCGGCGCGTCGCAGCGTTCGATCGCGCTAATGCGCACGCCCTTGTCGGCAACCCGCACCCATGGCTGGGAGCGACCCTACGAAGGCTGGTCCGGCGGCCGGTTATGCAGCCCCGAAACCATCGGGCATACCGGCTTTACCGGTGTCGGGCTGTGGGTCGACTTCGACAAAGGCAGAGCCTGGACCTTGCTCACCAACCGGATCCATCCGACACGTCATTTCAACAGCGGGATCGCAGCGCTTCGCCAAGCGGTCGGCGATCTCGTCAACGGAGCCTGACAACCATGAATCCGAAAAATGGCGAACCGATGTGGGCCGTCGGCCTGATGACCGGCACCGTGCTGGACGGCAATATCGACGTCGCGCTGATCAAGACCGACGGCGAACGGATCGTGGATTTCGGTACCTACACGCTGGCGCCTTACCCCAGGTCGATCCGCAGTCTGTTGGAGAAGACGTTGCGCCAGGCCAGGATCTGGAATTTCACCGGACCGGAACCGGCGATTTTTCGTGAGGCAGAGGAAGCGCTGACGCGCGCCCAATCCGCGGCGGTCAAGGATCTTGTCGAAAGTCACGGTCTGACCATGGCCGATATCGGCGTCGTCGGCTTCCATGGCCAGACCGTGCTGCACCGTGCCCCGCAAGTGGGCCGACTGGGCCAGACCCGCCAACTCGGCGACGGCGAGCTGATGCATGCCATCCTTGGCACCAAAGTCGCCTATGACTTCCGCTCGGCCGACATGCGCGCCGGCGGCCAGGGTGCGCCGCTGTCGGCCGCCTATCACGCCGCGCTGCTGCGCGAAGCCGACGCCAGCGGCGACACGGCGGTGCTTAATCTCGGCGGCGTCGCCAACATCACCTGGTGGGACGGCACGGACAATGTTGTTGCCTTCGACACCGGGCCTGCCAACGCACCGCTGAACGACTTCATCAAATCGAAGGGTCTTGGCGAAATGGACCGCGACGGCGCGCTGGCCCGCGCCGGGACGGTCGACGAGGCACGGCTGGCCAAGCTCCTGCAGCACCCGTATTTGACCAAACCCTACCCGAAATCGCTGGACCGTTTCGATTTCGGCGCCTCGATGGCGGACGGGATGAATGCCGAGGATGGTGCAGCCCTGCTGACGGCCTTCACCGCGGCCGCGGTCGGCAAAGCGCTCGATCTTCTGCCGCGCCGGCCGAAGCGGCTGGTGGTCAGCGGCGGCGGGCGCCACAATCCAACGATCATGGCCATGCTTGCCAGCCGCGCCGGTGTCGAGGCCGTGCCGGCCGAGGTGATGGGCTGGAAGGGTGATGCGGTGGAGGCGGAGTGCTTTGCGTTCCTGGCAGTGCGCGTGCTCAGAGGCTTGCCGATCAGCTTCCCCAGTACGACCGGCGTGCCCCAGCCGATGCGCGGCGGACGCCTTGCCGGCTAACTAAGCCAACAATTTCTTCTGCAGGAAGATGCGGCTGCGGCCAATGGGGAAATCGGCAAGCACGCCGAAGGGCTGATAGCCCTGGCGCTCATAGGCCTTGGCGGCCTTGGGATTGAACGTGTCGATCCAGGCGCCGTGACAGTCGCGCGCGATCGCCTCCCTCTCGGCCGCCTCGAGCATCCTGCCGGCCATGCGGTGACCGCGCAGTTTTTCATCGACCCAGAGCCATTGCACATAGAGCCAGCCCCAGGCTGTATATCCCGAGATGCCGGCGACAATAGCGCCGTGCTCATCGCGCACGAACACGGCCAATGCCTTCCTGCAGGAGGCGCCGACATCACCGTCGTTGAACGCCGCAAGCCGCTCTCCGAGAAAAGCCAGCTCGTGCGGCAAGGGATCGGCGGTTGTCTCAAGCGTTGTATTGTCCATCCACCAAGCATCTATCGAAGGACGGGGCCGAGACGCAAGCCTTGCTGCGCTATAGCTTCGGCGAACGCCACGCCGCTGCAACAGCAGCGATCAGCATGAGCAAGGCTGCAACCACCGCCGACGCCGCAAAACCGAATGTGGAATAAAGCGGTCCGAACGCCGTGGTGCCGACGAACACCGCGAGATAGGTCACCGCGCTGTTCAAGCCCATGATCGTGCCGCGCCGCGCAGGATCGAGCGCCGACAGGCGCATCACCAGGACGTTCAGCCCGAAATGATTGGCAAGGCCCCAGACGGCTATCATAGCTATGGTCAGGCCGAAGCTGCCACTTGCCGCAGCAATCGCGACATAGACGACCGCGACGAGCAGGTAGGCAAATGGCATGACACGCCGCGCGCCTAAGCGATCGATAACGCCGTCAAGAAGCGCCGCCGCACCAAAGCCGACACCATAAGCGAGCGCGGCAAGCCCATTGGCACTGACCGGCCGTCCCAAGCCGTTGTGAAGGTGATCGCCAAGATAGCCGTAGATGCCGTAGAACGCGGTCATGAAGGCGGCGCAGGCAACCAGAAGCGGCACGATGCCCGGAACGCTCAAGGCGCCCAGTGGCGTCGGCGCCGGACCGCTCTTCCTGACATCGCTGAGCGACGTCAGCGACAGGCTGGCCAATGCGAGTGCTGCGAGCACCGCGACCGCCGCGAAAACGGCGCGCCAATGCACCAGGTCGGCAACTACGGCCGACAGCGAAACCCCGGCGACCATGCTCAGCGTCCAGCCGGTCAGAACGACGCCTATGGTGCCGCTTTCGCGGCCGGGCGGCGCAATCGCGGCGGAGCTGGCATAGATTGCCGGCATGGCGACACCGGCGGCGATGCCGGCGAGAAGCTGGGCCGCGACCAGCGCCGTCACCGTCGGCGCGGCGGCGCTGGCGACAAGCGCAATCGCCAGCAGCAGCAACGCTCCTTGCAGCATGCGGCGGGCACCAAGCCGGTCGATATAGCGCGCCAGGAACAAGGCGCTCGCCGACGTACCGAGCCCGAACGCGGCGGACGCGATCATAACCGCCGGCACGCTTGTGCCGAAGGACTCGGCCAGCGCCGGTGCGATCGGACCGAGCACCAGCGAGTTCGAGCCGATCACGGCAATGCATCCGGTGAGGAGGTAAGCGAGCGCCGGGATAGGCGGCCTTGCCGTAAATGTGGCAACTTGATCAGTGTTCGACATACGGCGATAATGGCCGTATTAAATTCTGCATCAATCGGGAATTTTAATATGGATGAAGAAACAGATGGCATTCCGCAGAACAGGCCCGCCGCCCGCGATATCGATGCAACCGACCGAAAGATATTAGGCGTTCTGGTCGAAGATGCCACGATCAGCTATGCCGAGCTCGGCGACCGCGTCGGCCTTTCACCGCCGGCGGCCCATGAGCGCGTCAAGCGCCTGCGGCGCAGCGGCGCCATCCGCAACACCGCGGTCATCATCGGTGCACAAGCCGCTGCTTGCCTTCGTCCATATCGACACCAAGGGGTGGGGAAAGACGCCAGAGCTGATGGCAATCTCCGAACACCCCGAAGTCGAGGAGATCCATTCGGTGGCCGGCGACACATGCATGCTGATCAAGGTCCGCACCGAGGACACGCGGGCGCTCGAGGGCCTGCTGTCGCGCCTCTACGAAACACCCGGCGTCACCTCGACGCGAAGCTACGTCGTGCTCTCGACTTATCTCGAGCGGCCGGTGCAGCCGGGGATTACGACGGAGTGGCCGACGCCCCGGCACATGGCCAAGCCGCTTTATTAGCTCAAACGGTCCTCACGCGTATCCAAAGTCGAACCGGGAAACGTCTTAGGCACTGCATCCTGTGGTCATCCGTCGGGCCGGTTCGTTTGCGCCGGTTCTTGGATCCGACGGGATGCCTGTTGCGCAACCGGAGACACGCGATGAGAAAATTGATCGTGGGCAGCTTCATTTCGCTGGACGGCGTCATCGAAGCACCAATGGAATGGGCGTCACCGTTCTTCGACGAGGAGATGAAGGAGCATTCATATGAAAAGGCCGGCGAGGCGGATTTTTTCCTGCTCGGCCGCGTCACCTACGAAATGTTTTCGGCGCGTTGGCCGCAGGTCAAAGGCAGCAAGTACATGGACCGCATGAACGGGCTCAAGAAGCTCGTCGCGTCGCGCAGCCTCAAGGCAGTGAGCTGGAACGCATCGCTGATCGAAGGCGACGTCGCTGCCGAAATCGCCAGGATCAAGCAGCAAACCGGCGGCAACATATTGAAGTATGGAGTGAGCAATCTCGACCAGACGCTGCTCGCCAACAGGCTTGTCGACGAGTATCAACTCTCGATCGTGCCGACCCGCGTCGGCCCTGGCAAACGCGCTTTCCAGGATGTTGACCCGTCCTTGGTCAAGCTGGAGCTTATAGATACGCACCGTTTCAAGAACGGGGTCATTACGCTGACCTATGTCCCGATGTGATCGTGTGCCATGAAGATGCAGCCAAGACTTGACCCGACCGGGCTTTTCGACGTCCGCTACGCCGGCTTCCTGGAGACAGTCGCGCATTTGCGTGGACGGCTGCACCGCTACTGTGCACGCATGACCGGTTCAACGCTCGACGCCGAAGACGTGATGCAAGAGGCGCTGTTCGAGGCCTATCGGAAGATCGAGAAGCTGGACGATGCGAGTGCTCTTCGCCCTTGGCTGTTTCGCATTGCGCATAATCGCTGCATCGATTTCCTGCGAAGCCGGCAGGTGGGTCGGCATGCGGAGGCCAATTTCGCCGAAGACGAGATCGTCCTGCCGGTCGAGCCGGCGGGCCAGGGCGCGGATCGCGCGATCGAACGGCTGGTGATCCACCTGCCGCCCAAAGAACGCGCCTGCGTCCTGCTCAAGGACGACTTCGACTATTCGCTGGAAGAGATCGCCGACCTCGTCGGCTCGACTGTGGGCGGCGTCAAGGCTGCGTTGAGCCGTGGCCGTTCGAAATTGGCCGCCTTGTCAGGCGAGCCAATCGTCCGTTCGGAGCCCCAACGCGATCCGGAACTCCTGGAATTGCTCAGCCGCTATGTCGAACTGTTCAACCGCCGCGACTGGGATGGGGTACGGGCGTTGACCAGCGCCGACGCACAATTGCGTGTCGCGGATTGCTTCAAGGGCAGGCTGTCGGAATCACCTTACTTCGTCGAATATGAAAGAGCCTCGGCGACCTGGAAAATGGCGATTGGCGAGATCGATGGCCAGGCGGTGCTGCTCGTGCTCCACCATGGCGAAAACGGTTGGAAGCCGGCCCATCCGGTTCGGATCGAAGCCGCCGGCGGGATCATAAATCGCATCACTGATTACTATGCCTGCCCCTGGATCATGCCGGCGGCTGGTGCGGTAGTCGTTTCCAGGCCGGCCTAACCAGCAGCAGGACATGCAAGTGTCCGGCATCAACCTCAATGGAATGGGATCGATGCCGAACAAGACATAGGCGGCTTACTGAAGCTTCGCCTGCAGGGCGTTGACGTCATCCGTAGTCATTTCGCCGTCGGTCGTCACCTTGCCATCGACGATCCTCCAGAGGCGGAACGGGCCGGTGATGTCGCCGTATTTGTCGAAGGCGACCGGGCCGATGACGCCTTCGTAGCGGATCGGCTTGCCGTCCTTGATCAGGCCGAGCGCCTTGGCGAACTCGTCCTTGCCGGCATAGATCGGCGTGCCGGCCGGGTCGACCGCCTTGTACATCGCCTCCTTGATCTTGGCCGGATCCTCAGAGCCGGCAATCGCGATAGCCAAGCCAACGATGGCGCCGGCATCATAGGACCGATCAGCCGCCGGGTTCGACGGTTCGATGCCCGAAAATTCCTTGTAGTTCTTGGTGAAATACTCGGTCGATGCGGTCGGGCTGGTGCCGGAGGAAGTGCCGTACGCATCCTTCAGGTAATCCGCGCCAACGGATTCGATGAAGTCCGGGCTGTTCATGCCGTCATTGAGCAGGAATTTGTGGACACCGCCCTGCGAAATCCAGGTGCGGGCGATGGTTGCGCCGTCGACAGGCGTGCTGACGAGATAAAGCCCGTCGGGCTCGCCAGCCATCGCCGCCGTCACTTCCGAGGCATAGCTCGACTGCTTTTCATTGTAGGGCGTGTCGGAGACGATGGTGCCGCCGAGTGCCTTATAGGCGCGCGAAAATTCCGCCACCATGTTGACGCCGAAGTCGTTGTTGACGTGGATGACCGACAGCTTCTTGAAGCCTTTGTCGATGGCATATTTGGCGGCAGCGACGCCCTGCAGCGCATCAGATGTGATGGTGCGGAAGAAGATGCCGTTGGTCTTGCCGTCGCGCCCGAGCGCCGTCAGCGTCGGCGACGAGGAAGCAGGCGACACCTGGACTATCTTGGCCGGAGCGGTGACCGAGGTCAGGATCGGGATCGACACAGAGGAGATGATGCCGCCGATGATCACCGGCACCTTCTTGACCTGCACGAGCTGCGTCGCGGCGTCGACCGCAATGTTGCCCTGGCTCTGGCTGTCGCGCGTGTCGGTCGCGAGATCGCAGCCGCGGACGCCGCCCGCATCGTTGATGTCGCGGAAGGCCATCTCGACCGATTTGGCGCCGGCCTGGCCGTACTCGCCGGCCGGGCCTGTCAGTTCCATGACGAGGCCGACGGTGATCTTGCAATCGGCGGCTTGCGCTGCGCCGGCCGCTGTCAGCAGTGCGAGCGCGGTGGTGATCTGAAGTATGGTCTTTTTCATTGTTGTTCCCCTTTCGTTGCACGACTCTCATTGATGTCTTGAGCCTGTTCAGCCTTCCGGCATCTGCAGCCAGGTTTCATGCAGATGTCGCCATTCGACGCCGTTGGGCGCCGATGAACTGGTGGTGAAAACGGCACCCGAGCGGCGGCGGCTATGTTTGCCGGCGCGCTGCTGCGCTTCGATGTAGCTGACGACGATCGTGTCGCCTTGTTGCCAGCCGGGCCGGATTTCCTCGATCGAGATGGTGAAATCGCCGTCACAAGTGGCGCGGCTTGCCCTGACATGGTCGAGCACCGCGTCACGATCGAGGACCTGGCCATCCGGCACAACCATGCAGAAGCCTTCGCCCATGACGCGTTCGAAGCGCCTGAAATCTGAATTGTCCGCACTCGCCGTATTGAACCAGTCGACGAAGAAGCGGTGGAGATCGACCACCTCGGCGCTGGCGCGGGAAAGCAAGGAGGGCTTTTCGTCCATGGCCGCGTTCATTTCCTGCCTGCATTCAAATTGTAATGCATGATCGAGCCGTGGCGGCCGTGACGGTCGCGTTCCAATGTGTAGACGTCGCCCCGCGGCCCACGGCTTTGCGCGATCACGGCAGCGATCCTCGCCCGGTCGTCGGCATCGAGCGCGACGTCCATGATTCTGGCATTGGCAAGGGCGTGCGCCTGGTTGCGGGCGCCGACGATGACGGCCGCCACTTGCGGCTGCTCCAGCACCCAGGCGCTGGCGATGGTGGCGATATCGACGCCGTGGCGGTCGGCGACGGCCTTCAGTGTGCGAAGCAACTCCTGGAAAAGCTCCCAGCCACCAAAGTCGTCAATGATCAGCTTGTATTTGACCAGCGATCGGTTTTCGAGCGGCGTCTGCGGCTCGGCAGCGCCAAGCCATTTTTCGCTGAGGAAGCCGCCCGCCACCGAACCGTAGCAGAGGAAACTGACGCCATGCCGGCTGGCGAGCGCTGCAAGGCTGTTGGCTGGCCGCTGGTCGAGCACCGAGTATTGCAATTGCTGGCTGACCAGCGGCACACCGGCGGCCAGGATCTCGGCCAACCGCGGCGTGTCGAAGTTCGTGGTGCCGATGTTGCGCACCTTGCCTTCCCTGCGGATTTCGTTGAGCCAGCCCATCGCTTCGACGTAGCCGGGCAGCGCATAGTCCCACCAGTGGAACTGCACGAGATCGAGCCGCTCGGTCTTCAGCCGCCGCAGCGACTGCTCGACGATGCCTCTGATGTAGTCGCGACTGATATTGGAAAGCCTTTCCAGGTCAGGCACCAGCTTGGTGTGCACCTTCATTTTGGTGGCAGCGTCGAGGCCACGCTCATTGGCAAGGCGCAGGCGCGCCGCGCCGATCAGCTCTTCGACACCGGTATAGATATCGGCGCAATCATAGGTCCTGATGCCGGCGTCGAAGGTGGCGATCAGGTCGGTTACCGCCTGTTGGCGGTCGATCGCGCCGTGCCCGCCGGCAAGCTGCCAGCCGCCGCGGATAACGCGCGAGATCGTATAGCCGGGGCTGAGCTCGAAAGCCTTGGCGGTCATCTCCGGTCATTCTCCTTCGGCAGCGGCACCGCCGTCGTTTCGGCATGGCTGAACCGCCGCTTGCCGGTCCTGACGATCCGGAGCCGGCTGGCACAATTGGGATCCGGACAAGCGATCTCGGCGTCCGACGTCATCCAGTCGTTCCTGTGGGTCGGGCGCTGCTTTGCGGCCAGAAGCGGCAACACTGCCGCAATGGAATAGATCGAGAAACCTTGCCCCGCCGGCATCGACAGCATCTCGCCCTTCAACTCGAAATAGTCGCCGGCCTTGGCGCCGCAATAGATCGGCCTGCCCTCGGGGACAACCGCCTCGACGCGAAGGTCGAAGAGTTCGAAACTGTCGTCGGTCTCAGCCATTCAGATCTCCACCCGGGTGAAGGTGATGTCGCAGGCACCGTTGCGGCGGATCACGCCACAAGCGGCTGCGAATTTATCGCGATCCTCAGGCACCACCTGCGCGACGACGCTTCCGGCAAGCCAGCCGATCGGGAACAGCAGGCGTGCACCCGCTCCGTAGAACAGGCCGACGTCAAAGATGGCATTCGGGTTGCCGCCCCACATGCGCGGCGGCACGTAGGACAATACGACGTCGCCCGGCTGCGGCGTCAGCGTTGCGTTCTCCGCCGGCAAGGGCCTGGCATAGGTTTGGCCCTCAAGTTCGGCTGATGGAACCGGGCAGGAAATCTCAGGCCCGGTCCACATAGCATGGATGCCTGCAACGACGCGCGGCTGACCGAGATACGCCAGCAGGAAGGCAACGTTGTCGGGCGCCTTTTCAGGCAACAGCAGCGCGGTCACGGAAAGCATCGAGCGTGGCTCGGTGATGTTGATGCCAGGCACCGTCATGCCCTCAATCCTTCCTTGCTTGTGGATTGGAGCTTGTCGCGCAGAAAGGCGAAGGGCCGGCTGATGTCGGCCACCAGAGCCTCACGCGCCGCTTGCGCATCCTGCCTTGAAAGCGCTGCGACGATGCTGCGGTGATAGTGGGCCGTATCGACCTCGCCGGCGTCGGAAAAGGCGTAGATGGCTACGCGGATGCACGGTCCGGATTGCAGCCAGAGGCTCTCGATCATCGGGATCAGCACGGCGGAGCCACAGCATCGGTAGATCTCGAAGTGGAAGCTCTGATTGAGCATCGCCTCCCGGTCGATGTCCTTCTTGTGCTTGAGCGCGCGCATCTCGTCCCATTGCCCCAGCATGGCTTCGACCGAAGCGATCTGGCGCGGGTTCATGCGCGTGGCGGCCAGCGCGATCGCTTCGCCCTCGATCAGAGAGCGGGCGCGCAAGAGGTCATCGATGCGCTCCAGCGTGATCGGCGGCACGCGCACCGAACGGTTGGGAAGCGCCTCCAGTGCCTTCTCGGTGATCAGCCGTCCGAGCGCCTCGCGCACCGGCATGGTGCTGGTGACCAGCGCGTCGGCGAGGCCGCGGATGGTCAGAACCTGGCTCGGCTCGAAAAGGCCGCCGATCAAGGCGCGGCGCAGCTCCGAATAGACGCGATCCTGCACGGTCTCGCGGCCGACGGGCGTAAGCTGGGCTGCGATCATCTCATTGTTCTTTTCGATGGCGGCCTTCTGCATAGGCAATCCCGGTCTTGGCCGTTTTCGGCTTGCGGAAGAAATTAAAGCCGAATAGCGTGATCAAAGCAAGCGTGATCACAAATCAAATCATAGGCGACGAAGATCGCTTTTCGGCCAGAGGAATTGATGAGCGACACGACGGAACGGCAGGAGGAGATCCGTACGCCGGTCCTCACGGCCAGGAACGTCCTCAGACGCTTCGGCGGCCTGGTCGCGGTCAACAATGTCTCGTTCGACGTCCGGCCGGGCGAAATACTTGGCCTTATCGGCCCGAACGGCGCCGGCAAGACCACGATGTTCGACCTGCTCGCCGGCAGCATTCTGCCGACCAGCGGCGAAATCTCCCTCAACGGCGTATCGGTGTCGGGGGAAGCTGCCCATCGCCGCATTGGCCGCGGCCTTGGCCGCACGTTCCAGATCCCCCGGCCCTTGCCTAACCTGACGCTGATCGAAAACGTCATGCTGGCCGCGCAAGGGCAGGCCGGAGAAAAACTGCTCGCCAATTTCCTGACGCCCCGGCGGGTCGCTGCCGAAGAAAGGGCTGCCGAGACAAGAGCCGTCGAACTGCTCGAGCTCGTCACGATCGCTCACCTCGCGCACGAACCTGCGCGCGTGCTTTCAGGCGGCCAGCGCAAGCTGCTCGAACTGGCCCGCGTGATGATGGCCGACCCGGCGATCATCCTGCTCGACGAGCCGGCGGCCGGGGTTAACGCAACCCTGCTCGAGATCATTATCGACCGCATCCGCGACATCAATGCGCGCGGCATCACCTTCCTGCTGATCGAGCACAATATCGACATGGTGACGCGGCTTTGCCACCGCGTGCTGGTCATGGCGAGCGGCCAGCTTCTGTGCGAAGGCACCCCGGAGGAGGTGGCGCGCGACCCGCGCGTCATCGAGGCCTACCTCGGAGGCACGGCATGAGCCAAAAGGTACTCGATGTCCGCGATCTCGAAGCCGGCTACGAGCCTGGCGTTCCGATCGTGCGCGGCGCTTCGATCACCGTCGACCAGGGCGAGATCGTCGTCGTTCTCGGCCCCAACGGCGCCGGCAAGTCGAGCCTTATCAAGGCCATCGCCGGCCTTGTCCCGATCACCGGCGGCACGGTGCTGCTGGACGGCAAGGATATCACGGCGTCGCCCGCTCACATCATGGTCCGCCTTGGCCTTGCCTTCGTGCCACAGACAGAGAACATCTTCCCGCTGATGTCGGTCGAGGACAATCTCAGGGTCGCCTGCGGCATCCTGAGGCCGCGCGAGGTCCCAGCCCGCATCGAGGAAATGTATGCGGCCTTTCCCGATCTCGCCCGTCAGCGCAGAACGGCCGCGGGCAATCTGTCGGGTGGACAGCGGCAGATGCTGGCCGTCGCCCGGGCGTTGATCATCCATCCCAAGGTGCTGGTGCTCGACGAGCCGTCGGCCGGCCTGTCGCCGAAATTCGTGGCGATGGTGTTCGAGATGCTGGCCGGCATCCGAAAGTCCGGCGTCACCATTCTGCTGGTCGAACAGAACGCCAAGGCAGCGCTTGCCATTGGAGACCGCGCCTATGTGCTGGTCGAGGGCAAGGAGCGGCACCAGGGCGTCGCCTCCGAGCTCTGGAACGACCCGGTCGTCGCTGAACTCTATCTTGGCCGGCGCCGCCTCGACCTTGGACAAGGAAGCGCGGCATGAACCTGCAATTCGTCGTCGACGGACTGCTGGCAGGGTCGATGATCGGCCTCGGCGCCATCGGCGTGACACTCACCTATTCGATCCTGCGCTTCTCGAACTTCGCCCATGGCGACTTCATGGCCTGGGGCGCCTATGCGACGCTCGCCGTGGTTGGCGCCATTGGCGCGATTTTCGGCAAGATCGCGCCGATCGCGCCCCTCTCCTTCGGTTGGCCGCTGATCGTCGCGCTCATCATCGGCATGGCGGCCACCGGCCTGCTGGCGCTGGCGCTGGACATGGTGCTGTTCGCGCGGCTGCGGGCCAAGGGCCAGGCGATCATCGTGGTGATGGCGAGCTTCGGCGCCTCGATGGCGCTGAGAAGCCTGCTCGAATTCATCTTCACCTCGCGTCCGACCTATTTCAGCCGGGCGATCCAGATCGCCATGCCGATAGGTTTCGGCATCCGCATCACCCCGGACCAGATCGCGCTGCTGCTGCTGACCGCCGTGCTGGTGCTCGGCGTGCATCTCCTGATGACGCGGACCCAGACCGGCCGCTCGATGCAGGCATTGAGCCAGAACGCGGCACTTGCCCGCATCGTCGGCATCGACGTCGCCAGGGTGGTGCGCGTCACCTGGATCATCGGCGGCGCGCTGGCCTGCGTTGCCGGCGTCATGATCGGCATTCTCATCCAGATCCGCCCGTTCATGGGTTTCGAGATGCTGCTGCCGATGTTCGCGGCCGCCATCCTCGGCGGCATCGGCAGCGTGCCCGGCGCCGTTCTCGGCGGCCTGATCATCGGCATGGCCGAAGCGGCTGCCGTGCAATTGATCGGCGCCGAATGGCGGGCAGCCGTCTCGTTCATCATCCTGATGGCGGTGCTTTTCGTGCGGCCCATCGGCCTTTTCGGAGTGAGGGAACGCTGATGGATCTGCTCGGCTACGGCGCCTTCTTCCTGACCACCGCGCTGATCTTTTCGCTCATCACGCTCGGGCTCAATCTGCAATGGGGGCTGACCGGGCTTTTCAATGTCGGGGTCGCCGGCTTCGTTGCCATCGGCGCCTACACCTCGGCGCTGCTGACCACGCCCGACGATGCCGCGCGCCTGGGCGGCTTCGACCTGCCGATCCTTATCGGCTGGCTTGGCGCCATGCTGTTGGGCGGCGTCGCCGCCGCCATCACCGGCATTGCCACGCTACGTCTGAGATCGAACTATCTGGCGATCACTACTTTCGGCGTCGCCGTCGTCGTGCAACTGGTAGCGCTCAATGCCCAGAAGCTGACCGGCGGGCCGTTCGGCATCGGCTTCATTCCGCGTCCGTTCGGCGGTCTTGCCGAAACGCCGTTGCTGTTCAACCTTTCGAACCTTGCGATCGTCTCGGTGGTGACGCTGACCGTCTATCTCGCGCTGGAGCATCTGTCGCGCAGCCCGTGGGGGCGCGTGTTGAAGGCGCTTCGCGAGGATGAGCGGGCCGCGATATCCCTAGGCAAAAGCGCACGGTTCTACCGCGTCCAGGCCTTTGCCGTCGGTGGCGCCATCATGGCGCTTGCCGGTGCGCTGCAGGCGCATTTCACCGGCTTCATCGCCCCGGACAATTATTTGCCGGCGCTGACTTTCCAGGTCTGGGTGATGCTGATCGTCGGTGGCTCGGGCAGCAACATCGGCGCCGTCATCGGCAGCATCCTGGTCTGGGCGATATGGGCCGGATCGGGAGCCTTGACCAGTACGTTGTTCTCGCCCGAACAACAGGCCCGCGCCGCTTCGCTGCAGATCGTCGCCATCGGCGTGATGCTGTGCGTCATCCTTCTGGTCAGGCCGAACGGCCTGTTTGGCGACAGGCCGCGGCGTCCAAGGTTCGGAAAGCGTGCACGCGTGGCCCCGAGCGAGAGCGGCTCATGAACGCTGTGACCCGGCCGCACGGCGTTTCCCTTTGGCATGCCGTCAGCCGCAGTCGCCGCGACCGGCCCACCCTCGAAGGCGCACTCGATGTCGATCTGGCAATTCTCGGCGGCGGGTTTTCAGGCCTTTCCACCGCGCTGCACAGTGCCGAGAAAGGCATCTCGGTTGCCGTCCTCGAGGCGGAAATCATCGCCTGGGGGGCAACCGGCAGGAATGCCGGCTTCGTCGTGCCGAATTTCGCGAAAAGAGACCCCGACGATATCATTGCCCAGCTCGGGCCCGAACGCGGCGAACGCCTTGTCGATTTCGCCGCCGGCAGCGCCGACCTCGTCTTCGACCTGATCAGGCGGCATGCCATCGAATGCGATGCCGTCCAGAGCGGCTGGATACAACCAGCCCATTCACCGGCCGCTTTGCAAAAGACCAGATCGCGCGCCGAACAATGGGCACCACGCGGAAGGCCGGCCGTTGCGCTGGATAGACAGGCGGTCGAAGAGCTGACCGGCGTTCGCGGTTATCTCGGCGGCTGGATCGACAGATCGGGTGGCGTCCTCAATCCGGTCGAATATGCGCGCGGATTGGCCGACGCGGCGGAAAAGGCCGGAGCGCGCATCTTCGAGCATACGCGTGTCGCGTCGATCGATCACATAGGCGATGGTTGGGCTTTGAAGACGGCCTCCGGTTCGGTACGCGCAGGAAAGGTGCTGGTCGCCACCAACGCCTATGGCGGAGCGCTGGATCGCACGTTGCAGCGAACCTATTTCCCGCTGAAAATCTTCCAGATCGCGACAGCGCCGCTGCCGCGCGAAATACGCACTCGCCTGCTTCCTGGCGGGCAAGGCGTCGGCGACACAAGACGCAATCTCTTCACCTTCCGCTTCGACGGCGAAAACAGGCTGATCACCGGCGGCATGCATGTTTTTGGCCCCGGTGCCGACACGCGGGTGCCGCGGGCGATCTGGCGGCGGCTGGCGAAGCATCTCGATCTCCCGGACATCCCGCCGCTTGAATACAGCTGGTCGGGGATGGCTGCCGTCGAGCCCGACTTCCTGCCGCACCTCGTCGATCTCGGCCCCGGCCTGATTGCGGGCTTTGCCTGCAATGGGCGCGGCATCGCCATGACGACTGCCATGGGCAAGGTGCTTGCCGACTGGGCGAGCGGAACAAAGCCTCAGGATTTGCCGCTGCCGTTTGGACCGCCGTCGCCGATCCCGCTCCACAGTCTGATGCGGCATGCGCCAAACATGCTGCTCCCCTGGAGCATGCTGCGCGACCGGCTGGATGGGGTAGGCTAGCTCGCCCTCGCTGCGCGCGTAGGATACCAAGGCTGATCGACGGCGCGTGTCCGTCCGCCGTCCTGATACCGAACCGCTAGACTCGCTCAAATCATGTTGTTAACGACAGCGGATGAAGCAGAACTATCTTTATCTCATCATCGGCGCTTTGGCCGTCGCCGTTATTGCGTTGGGGATTTACGTTTATCGCGAGGAGACTAGGCCGAAAGGCGTGGAACTTCGCATCGACGATTCCGGCATTTCAGTTCAGGAAAAATAGACCGCGTAGTCCTGTTGCCCGGCTTTGCACTGGAAGTCGGCTTGTACCGCCTCACCCCAACTCCAACGTCGTTATCGCAAAAACTCCGGACTGCTTGAGCTGCGGCGCCTTTCCCTTGTACATCCGAGCCGTCTCGAAGCCCGGTTGAAGGCCTGCGGACGACAGCAAGTCTGCAAATTGCCGGCTGGTTTCGGGAACGTCGAGATGGACGTTTCCGGGACCGGACATGTGCGCGAGCGCGGCGAAGAGATGGCTTGCCGCGTCCAGGCTGTCGGCAAAGAGCGGGCCGATCTTGCAGCCGTCCCGGCATTGGCGCGCGACGCCGTATCCCGCAATGGCGCCGTGCTTGAGGATGGCAAGCGCCATATGCGGCGGGCGCAGCCAGTGTTCCAGGAAGGATCGCCTCGGGCCGGGAAAGAAGCAGCGGTCATAGTCCAGTATGTCCGGCACGAGTTCCGGCCCTATGGCGCGAATGTCGTTGCCGACGGCTGCCGGGACATTCGGTGACCCCATGAACCGGATCGTCCGGTAGGCCGGTGCAAAACCCATGCTGCGGTAGTTGGCCTGCTGTTCGACGACACCGTCGAGGCCGATCGTGCGCTTGCCGAGCCGCGCCGTGCCGGCATCCCAAACGACCTTGCCATGGCCTTGGCCACGCCTGTCCGGCCGGCAGATGTAGAGGCCGATGAAGCCGAAACCGTCGCCATAGGCGACGGCCGAAATGCCGGCCGCCATCTCGCCATCGATAAAGGCGCCGATGAAGCCCTGCGGGTCGGCTGCCTGAAACAGCGCGGCATCGTTAAGGCCGGGATTCCAGCCTTCCGCCGCCGCCCAATCGACAAGGGTTTGCACTTCTTCACGTGCGAGCGTTCGGATCGTTCGGGGCATTGCGATCACTCGGCGGCGCCAGGCGCGAAGGATTTCAACGCGCCATGATAGGACTTTGCCAACGGGCTTGCATAGGCGCCGCGCTTGGATGTCGTCAGGCCAAGGGCGATCAATGCCTCGGCCTGTTTCACGGCAGCGCCCACGCCGTCGATGACCGGAAGCCCGAATTCCCGCTGCAGCGCCGCCGCCAGATCGGCCATGCCGGCACAGCCGAGCACGATCGCCTCGGCGCGATCCTCGTCGATGGCGCGCGCAATCTCGTTGCGCAGCCTGAGCAGTGCGTCGGACGCCGGATCTTCGAGGGCAAGAACCGGGATGTCGGCGGCGCGCACACGCGCGCGCCCTGCCATGCCATAGCGCTGCACCAACCCTTCGACCGGCACGCGCGAACGTCCGGTGGTGGTGACGACGGTGAAGCGCTGGGCGATGAACGAGGCCGTGCTGAGCGATGCCTCGCAAATGCCGATGACCGGAATGTTGGCCATGGCGCGCGCGGCATCGAGGCCGGTGTCGTCGAAACAGGCAATGATCGCGGCTTGCGCGCCCGAGCGTTCGCCGGCGGCGATCTCGACCAGCAGGCCGGGCACGGCAAGTGCTTCATCGTAATAGCCTTCGATCGATACAGGTCCCATCGACGAGGTGACGGCAACGATCTTCGTCGATTGAGCAGCGACCGATCGGGCGGCGACCGCGATAGTATCGGTCATGCTGGCGGTGGTGTTTGGATTGACGACGAGGATCTGCACTGTCAGGCACGCTCGCGGCGGCGGCCGACATAGACGATTGCGCCGAGCGTCAGCAGGATCACCAGGAAGGAAAACACGGTCGTCACGGTGCCCAGCGCATAGAGCACCGGCGTCGTGACATTCGTCGTCATGCCGTAGATTTCGAGCGGCAACGTGTTGAACGTGCCCGAGGTCATCAGCGTGCGGGCGAACTCGTCATATGACAGAGTGAAGCCGAACAGGCCGACGCCGATCAGGCTGGGCGCGATCATCGGCAGCACGACATGGGCAAAGGTCTGCCACGACGATGCTCCGAGATCGCGCGCGGCTTCCTCATAGGCTGGCGAGAACCGGTTGAAGACAGCAAACATGATCAGCACGCCGAAAGGCAAGGTCCAGGTCAGATGGGCGCCGAAAGCGGAGGTGTACCAGGCGGGGCGGAAGCCGATCTGCTGGAAGACGACGCCGATGCCGAGACTGATGATGATCGACGGCACGACCAGGCTGGCGACGGCCAGATAGAACAGTGCGGTTGCGCCGCGAAATTTCTGCCGGAAGGCCAGGCCGGCGAGCAGCGACACGGCGACAGTGACGACCATCACCATCAGGCCAAGGACGAGCGAGCGTTTGAAGCTGCCGCCGAAGTCGCCGACCGCCTGGCGCTCGAACAAATTGGCGAACCAGTGCAGCGACACGCCGTTCAGCGGAAATGTCAGACCGCCGTTCTCGCCCTGGAAAGAGAGGATCAGGATCGCCGAAAGCGGGCCGTAGAGGAACAACACGAAAAGACCGAAGAACGCCGCCAACACATAGAATTCGAGGGTGCGCTTGTCCTGGCTCATCGCCTCACAGCTCCTTGCGGATGTCGACGATGCGCAGGATGCCCGCGACCATCAGCAGCACCAGCACCAAGAGCACGACGGCGTTGGCGGCGGCTGCCGGATATTGCAGCAGCGACATCTGGTTCTTCATCATCAGCGCGACGGAGGCGCTCTGCCCGCCGGACATCACCTGCACCGTCGAGAAGTCGGCCATCACCAGGGTGACGACGAAAATGGTGCCGATCGCCATGCCGGGCTTGGCGAGCGGAATGACGACGTTCCACAGAACCTGCCAGCCGGAAGCGCCGGCGTCGCGCGCGGCTTCTATCAACGACTTGTCGATGCGCATCAGCGTGTTGAAGATCGGCGTCACCATGAACAGCGTATAGAGATGCACCATGGCCAGCACCACGGCGAATTCGGAATAGAGCAGCCATTCGATCGGCTTCGGGATCAGCCCCATTTGCACCAGCGTCGAGTTGACCAGGCCATTGCGGCCAAGCACCGGAATCCACGAGATCATGCGGATGATGTTGGAGGTCAGGAACGGCACCGTGCAGACAAGGAACAGCACCATCTGCATGGCCGTGGTCCTGATATGGAAGGCAAGGAAATAGGCGACCCAGAAACCGATGAACAGCGTCAGCGCCCAGACGATGGCGGCGTATTTCAGCGTATTCAGGTAGGTTTTCCAGGTAACCCAGGAGCCGAGCGTGTCGGAATAATTGGTGGTCAGGAAATCCGGATACATCGCCGCGAAATCGTAATCCCAGAATGAGACCACGGCGATCATCAGAATTGGCAGCAGGAGGAACGCGCCGAGGATCAGGGCAAGTGGTGTTGCCTGGAGATAGGGGACGAGGGCGCCGATCGAGAGCCGGCGGCGTCTGGCGGGTTTGGCGGCGGCGGTGGCGGGGCGTTCGAGCGCGGCTGTCATGAACATCTCGGTATAAGTCAGCGATGCGGCGAAGCCGCCTTTCCTTCTCCCCCTTGTGGGAGAAGGTGGCCGAGCGAAGCTCGGTCGGATGAGGGGTGTTCCAGCTTGGCACCAACAGCGCTCCGGCCGGCACCCCTCAACCGTCTTGGCGCTGCGCGCCAATCCACCTTCTCCCACAAGGGGAGAAGGGGAAGACGTTGTACCTACGCAGCGATGAACTCGTTCCAGCGCTTCACCATGTAGCGGTCTTCGTCCATGACCGAGTTCCAGCAGGCGACCTTGCCCATGCGCTCTTCGAAAGAGCCGCCGTCACGCACGGCGCCAGCCTTTTCCATGACCTTGCCGTCCGGCGACAGGATATCGCCCTTTGCCGGCTTGCCTTCGATCCAGTAGCCCCACTCGTCCTCGGACATGAACTTCTTGGCCGACACCATGTTGGCCGAGTAATAGCCCTGGCGGTTGAGATAGCCGCCAACCCAGCCGGACGTGTACCAGTTGATGTATTCATAGGCGGCATCGAGTTCGGCGCCGGAGAGATGGGCTGCCAGGCCAAGCCCGCCACCCCAGGACCGGTAGCCTTCCTTGAGCGGCTGGAACCGGCACGCGATGCCCTTGGAGCGGACCGCGGCCACGGCCGGCGACCACATCGACTGGATCACCACTTCGCCCGAAGCCATCAGGTTGACGCTCTCGTCGAAGGATTTCCAGAAGGCGCGGAACTGGCCGGCTTGCTTGGCCTTGATCAGGAAGTCGATCGTCTTGTCGATCTCCTCCTTGGTCATGTTGCCCTTGTCGGCGTATTTGATGTTGCCGGTGGCTTCCATGATCATCGCCGCATCCATGATGCCGATCGACGGGATGTTGAGGATGGCGGTCTTGCCCTTGAAGGCCGGATCCATGATGTCGGCCCAGGTGGTGATATCGCGGCCGACGAGGTCGGGGCGGATGCCGAGCGTATCGGCATTGTAGATCGTCGGCACCATGGTGAACCAGTTGGTCGGCGCCTTGGCGAAGACCTTGCTGTCCTGCGCCTCGACGTAACCGACCGTGTGCGGCGCGGTGCCCTGGGCGATAACGCTGTCCGGCGCCAGCTTGCCGGTTTTGAACAGCGGCACCAGCTCGTCGTAATATTTCAGCTTGGTGACATCCATCGGCTGCAGGACGCCTGTCGGGAACACCTTCTTGCAGATCCAGTATTCGATGTCGGCGATGTCGTAGCTGTCGGGCTGCGTCACGGCGCGCTGTGCGGCGGCGTCGGAATCGGTTGCTGTCATCTCCAGCGTGATGCCGAGATCGGCCTTGCACTTGTCGGCGATGGCATTGAGGTTGGATACGCCGGTGCCGAACTGGCGCAGCGTGATGTTCGATTGCGCCCAGATGGTCGGAAAGCCAGATATGGCGCCGGAACCGGCGGCGAAACCGACGGCGGCGGCACCTGTCTTGAGCAGCGAACGTCGCGATATTCCAGTCTTCTTGTCGGTGGTGTTGGTCATGTTCAGTTCCCCTGTTTTGATTGGTTATGCTGGATTTCAGGAATCGAGACGACCAAGGACGATCGCGTCCTCGGCGTCCCAGGCGATCGGCACTGCGTCGCCGACGGCAACCGGGCTGGCGAAGAAGCTGGTGTCGTCGACGATTACGGTGAAATCCTCGATGCCGGCGCCATTGACCGAGAGCTTCACGGTCGAACCGCGGTACTCGACGTTTGAAACGATGCCGGTGAAGCCGAGCCCGGCTGCCGGCGGCTCGCCGATGCGCACGTGGTCGGTGCGAATGGCGATGTCGATGGGTTCCCCGGTCTCCCTGCCCTGCCCGCTGGCCGCGAGCGCGACGCCGCCTGGCACGTCGAAAACGACCATGCCGTCGCGACTGCCGGCGACGCGCCCGGAGATGACATTGTGGTCGCCCATGAAACGAGCGACGAAGGCCGTGGCCGGCCGCTCGAACACCGTGCGAGGGTGCGCCGCCTGCTCGATACGGCCATCGTTCATCACCACGATCAGGTCGGCCAGCGCCATCGCCTCTTCCTGGCTGTGGGTGACGTGGACGAAAGTGATGCCGAGCGACGTCTGCAGCTTCTTCAGTTCGGCTCGCATGCGGATCTTCAGGAAAGGATCGAGCGCCGAAAGCGGTTCGTCGAGCAACAGCGCCTCGGGGTCGGTGATCAATGCGCGCGCAAGAGCAACGCGCTGCTGCTGCCCGCCGGAAAGCTGCGCCGGGCGGCGGCTGGCATAGGCCTCCATCTGCATCAGCTTCAGCATGTCGAGTGCCTTGGCGCGGCGCTCCTCCTTGCCGACGCCTTTCATCTTCAGGCTGAAGGCGACATTGTCGATCAGGTCGAGATGCGGAAACAGTGCGTAGGACTGGAACATCATGGCAGTGCCGCGCCTGGCCGGCGGCAGGTCGGTGACCACTGTGTTGCCGAGACGCACGTCGCCACTCGATATGCTCTCGTGCCCGGCGATCATGCGCAGCGTCGAGGTCTTGCCACAGCCGGACGGACCGAGCAGGCAGCAATAGGTACCCGCAGGGATTTTCAGGCTGATGCCTTCGACGGCAGTCGTCGCGCCATAGACTTTCGAAACGGACACAATGTCGATTTCGGCGGCTTTGGACATCCAGCTTCCCCTTTGGTCGGATTAGCCAAAGCATCATGCGTGCCAGTTGCGCGCCGCCGCACCAACCGACTGAATCCTCGAAGAAATCAGGGCCGCCTCTATATAGCTGCCGATACGTCGCCCTTGTGCAATGCACAAATTATAGGCGATTGCCGCCGATCTTCGCAAAGATCGTATGCAATCTTTTTCATCTCTGTATTCACTTTGTCTCTCGTCCAAGCGATGCGATTCAGGGTAGAAGAACGCAGGACCACTGCCATGAACATTGCCGACCAGACCTTCCCTGCTATCGAGGCCGCCAACGAGGATCGCGCGCAGGCGATCCGCGACCAGTTGCGCGACGCGATCGTCGATCGCCGGCTAGCGCCGGGAACAAAGCTATCCGAAGGCGAAGTCGGCACGCTGTTCGATGTCAGCCGCACCGTGGCGCGTGCGGCACTGCAGATGCTTTCCTTCGAGGGATTGGTGCGCACCGAGCGCAATCGCGGCGCCTTCGTCGCCAATCCGTCGCCGGAGGAAGCGCGGCAGGTTTTTGCTTCGCGCCGGCTCATCGAACCAGGCATCGCGATTGCCGCCGCCGGACGGATGACGCCGGCGCATGTCGCCGCGTTCAAGGCCCAGCTCGACGAAGAAGGCCGTTTCATCGCCGAACGCGGACCGAACGCAAGGCGATCGGAGATCAAGGCGTCGGGGGATTTTCACCTGCTTCTGGCGTCGGTCGCGGGAAACGTCATCCTGCAGCGCTTCATGGAGGAATTGGTCGCTCGTTCATCGCTGGTGATCGCACTCTATGGCCGCTCGGGCATCTCGAGCTGCGGCCACAACGAACACACGCAGATCCTCGAGGCGCTGGAAAATGGCAATGCCGAACGCGCCAGCGCGCTGATGCTGCACCACATCGACCATATCGAGGCCGACCTCGATTTGCGCGTCAGGAGCGGCCCGGCACTCAGGCAGGCGCTCGAGTTCTGAGATCGCGCTCAACGCACGATCCTCACACACATCGGCGTGCCAATATCGATGGATCGGCCGGTGTCGGTCAGCCGGCCGGTTGCGGCATCACGGGCGAAAATCGAGATGCGGTCGGCATTCTGGTTGGCCGAGAACAGATGGCCGCCCGAGGGCGTCAGTGCCAGATTGCGCGGCGTGGCGCCGCCGCAAGGCGTATAGCCCACAAGGGCAAGCCTGCCGGTTTGCTGGTCGATCGAAAACACCACTATGCTGTCATGGCCGCGGTTGGAGCCGTAGAGAAAGCGGCCGTCAGGCGAGATCTGGATGTCGGCGCAGTGATTGCCGTCGCGCGCCTCGGGCGGCACGGCCGGCTTGCTGTCGATCACCGTAAGCTTGCCTGATGCTTCGTCCAGCGCCAGCGAGACAACCGTCGAATCCAGCTCGTTCATGACGAACACGAAGCGACCGCCCGGATGCAGTGCGAGATGGCGCGGACCCGCGCCTGGCGCAAGCGCCGACTCGGCGAGCTTCGTCAGGCTGCCGTCTGAGCCGGTGCGATAGGACACCAGCCGGTCGATGCCGAGGTCAGCGACGATCGCCATGCCGCCGGCAACCGTCTCGGTTACGCTATGGGCATGCGGCCGCTCCTGGCGGGCCGGATCTGGTCCGGTCCCGCTATGGGCAACGCTCGACAACGGCGCTGTCAGGCCGCCATTCTCACCCAACCCATAGACCACGACCGAGCGATCGGGGCCGCCCTCGCCCATGCCGTAATTGGCGACCAGCAGCTTCGTCCGGTCCCGCGTGATGGTGTTGTGCGCCGTGATGCTGCCCAGCGTCGGCTGCTTGTTGATGTAGGACAGCGTGGCGGTCTGCCTGTCGAAACGGTAGGCCGAGACCACCCCTTCGCGCCAGGTGAACACTTCTGAGTTGGCATAGATGTGGGAGCCGTCCGGCGTCACCGACAGGAAGGTGGGATTGTCGATGTCTCCCGTCTCGGCCAGTTTCTTCGTCTGCAGCGTCCCTTCGTCGAAACTGTAGACACCCAGCCCGATGCCGCGCGCGCCCTGAAAATACGGGGCGTCGCGATTGAGGCTGCCGACGAAAACCAGACAGGCATTCTGCATCACTTCCTCCCTTGTTCCGCCGGCATTGGCCCCGACGGAGCAGGCAAAATTTGGCCGAGACTCGCTTGCAACACAACCCCATATGTGAAAATACTATTCACAAAAGAAGATTGACGGGAGGATCGATTATGCATTTCGCCGGTCTGCGGCGCGCCCTGATGGACGATTCCCGCTCCCAGAGGAAGTCGTCATGAGCGGTTTCGCGCCAACCGTGGGCGTGGCATCGACACACCCCGCCAACATGCGTAGGGATCACGCCGACCTTCCCGTCTGGAACGCGGAGAACTGGTTCTACGAAGACTGGCCGGTCGGCCAGAAGATCCGCTCGCTGCGCCGGACCATTGCCGAGGGCGACAGCCATCTCTTCAACACGCTTGTGCTCGACATCCATCCATACGTGCAGGACCAGATGTTCGCCGAGACGCAAGGCATTTTCGGCAAGCGGCTGGTGGCAGGGGCCTTCGTGTTCTCGGCCGGGCTCGGTCTCGTCGCCACCAATTGCATCAACGCCTTTTCGTATGGCTACGACAAATTGCGCTTCATCAAGCCGGTGTTCATAGGCGACACGATCTATTCGATCCGCTCCAACATCGACAAGAAGCCAAAATACAAGGAAATGGGGCTGATCCGCGCCAGCTATGAAGTCTTCAAGGGTGAAGGCGAGCTCGTGCTTTATTGCGAGCACCTGCAGACGGTGAAGTACCGCAATCCGGCCGATTTCGCCGGCAAGACGGAGAAATAGGCAATGGCTGCCATTGCCGAACTGCCGCTGACCGGGCTCATCGTTGTCGATATGAGCCAGTTCTTGTCCGGACCTTACTGCTCGCTGCGACTGCTCGACCTCGGCGCTCGCGTCATCAAGATCGAACGGCCGGACGGCGGCGATCTGTCGCGCCGGCTCTATCTCAGCGACACCGAGATCGGCGGCGATTCCACCATTTTCCATGCGATCAACCGCGCCAAGGAAAGCCTTGCCATCGACTTGAAGGACGAGGCCGACCTTGCGGCGCTGCGCGGCCTGCTGGCCAGGGCCGACGTGCTGATCCAGAATTTCAGGCCCGGCGTCATCGAACGCCTGGGCTTCGATTACGAGGCGGTGCGCAAGATCAATCCGCGCCTGGTCTATGCCTCGATCAGCGGCTATGGCGAGGAAGGTCCGTGGGTCAAGCGGCCCGGGCAGGATCTGCTGGCGCAGGCCCGCTCCGGCGTGATGTGGCTGAACGGCGACGAGGACCAGGGGCCGGTGCCCTTCGGCCTGGCGATCGCCGACATGCTGGCGGGTTCCGCCGCCGCGCAAGGCATCCTCGCCGCACTGGTGCGGCGCGGCGTGACCGGCAAGGGCAGCCATGTCGAGACCAGCCTGCTCGAAGCACTGGTCGACTTCCAGTTCGAGGTGCTGACCACGCATCTCAATGACGGGCGCCGGCTGCCGCGGCGGTCGAGCTTCCGCAGCGCGCACGCCTATCTCTCGGCGCCCTACGGCGTCTATCCGGCCAAGGACGGCTATCTGGCGATCGCCATGACGCCGATCTCGAAACTCGCCGATCTCCTCGGGCTCGAGGAGCTTGCGCCCTATCGCGACCAGCCGTCGACCTGGTTCACCGCCCGGGACGAGATCAAGGCGATCATCGCGCAAAAGATCGCAACGAAGACGGTCGACGAATGGCTTGCCATTCTCGAGCCTGCCGACATCTGGTGCGCCAAGGTTTTGAGCTGGCCGGAAATGATGGCCAGCGAAGGCTTCCAGGTCCTCGACATGCTGCAGACGGTGACGCGCGAGGATGATGTTTCGATCCTCACCACGCGCTCGCCGCTCAGGGTAGACGGCATCCGCGCGAAGGTCGAGCGGGCCGCGCCACGCATCGGCGAGCACAGCGCAAAAATCCGCGCGGAGTTCGGGCTGTGAGCGACGTCACGCTCAAAGGCATGACCTGGAGCCATCCGCGCGGCTATGACCCGATGGTCGCCTGTTCGGCAGTGTGGACGGAACGCACCGGCGTCGCCGTTGAATGGGACAAGCGCTCGCTGCAGGATTTCGAATCCTTCCCGGTCGAGGAACTGGCTCGTGCCTACGACCTGATCGTCGTCGACCATCCGCATGTCGGCCAGATCACCGCCGAGAACTGCCTGGCGCCGCTCGATGTCGCCGGCCGGGAAGCCGAACGTGCAGCACTTGCGGCGGGCAGTGTCGGCCGGTCCTTTCCGAGCTACAACTGGCAAGGCCGGCAGTGGGCGTTTCCGATCGACGCGGCCAGCCAGGTGCAGGCATGGCGGCCCGACATGCTTTCGGCTGCGCCGGCGAGGTGGGCCGATGCCCTCGATCTGGCCCGGCAAGGCCACGTGCTGTTGCCGCTCAGGCCGCCGCATTCGCTGATGGTGTTCTACACGCTTGCCGGCAATCTCGGCCGACCCGCCGGTGAAGGCCCTGGCGACCATGTGGATCCGGCAGCGGGCAAGCAGGTCTTCGAGATGATGCGCGAGATCGCAGCCCTCGTCGACCCGGCCTGTCTTGGCATGGATCCGATCGCGGTTCTGGAGCAAATGGCCGGATCCGGCTCGCGGATCGCCTGCGCACCGCTGATCTATGGCTATGTCTCCTATGCCATCGCCGGGTTTCGACCCAACCGCCTGGCTTTCGCGGATATCCCGGCCGCTGGCAATGCCGGCCCCAAAGGCTCGGCGCTCGGCGGGACCGGCATCGCCGTGTCGGCCTTCTCGAAGGCCGGACAGGAAGCAATCGACTTCGCCTACTGGATCGCCAGCGGCGACGTGCAGCGTGGCCCCTACGCCTCGGCCGGCGGCCAGCCCGGCCACGCCGCGGCCTGGGCGGATGCCGCCGTCAATGCCGCCGCCGGCAATTTCTACAAGGACACCCGGGCCACGCTCGAAGGTGCCTGGGTGAGGCCGCGGCATGATGGCTACATGGCCTTCCAGCAGGCGGCGTCCGATCGCATCAATCTCGGCCTGAGCGAAAGGCACAATGCCGCTCGCGTCGTTGCCGGTCTCAATCGCCTGTTTCGGGAGAGCCTTTCGACGCAGGTGTCCGGCGTTGCCGGCGGAGGAGCCTGAACAACCGAACGGAGGAGAACATGAACAGCCTGATCCGCGGCCTTATGGCCGCAACCGCACTTGCATCGGTCACGACCATAGCCTGCGCTCAAGACGTTTCGGGCGTGATTGCTGGATTGCCGACCGAACTGAAGGCACAATATGACGGCGCGCCGCAAAAGGTGCTGCCGTCGGCCTGGGATAATTTCACGCCGGCGCCAAAGCCGTGGAAATGGTGCCACTCCGAGTCCTACCAGGGCAATCCGTGGCGCGTCACCGTCACCAAGGAGTTGAAGCGGCTGGTCGACGGCCTGATCGCCGACGGCACCGTGGCGAGCTTCGAGGTATCGGATTCCAACAACGACGCCAGTCAGCAGATCAACCAGATCCGCGCCTTCATCGACAAGAAATGCTCGATCATCACCTCGATCCCCGGCTCGGCGACGGCGCTGGACGATGCCATCGATGCCGCAGCCAAAGCCGGCATCCCCTTCATCACGGCAGCTGGGTCGGTGACCAGCCCGAATGCGATCAACGTCGATTCCAATTATGCGCGCTGGGGCTACGACATGATGACCGCGATCGGCAAAGCAATGCCGGACGGCGGCAGCGTGCTTCTGGTCGAAGGCATTGCCGGTCACCCGATCGTCGTGCAGGAGCGCCAGGGCGGCGACAAGGCGCTGGCCGAAAATTCAAAGCTCAAGGTCTCGCGCAGCGTCAACGGCAACTGGACGGCCAACGTCACCAAGACAGCGGTGCTGCAGGCAATCGCCACCAATCCGGCGCCGATCGATGCAGTGTGGACGACGGGCAGCGAAAGCCGCGTCGTCGCCGAGGCCTTTGCCGAGGCCGGCCGCCCTGCCCCGCTGATCACCGGCTCGATCACCGGCGATGCGCTCGGCTACTGGAAGGCCAATCCCGACAAATACCGGTTCGAAGGCCATGCGGTTCTGCCGCACTGGACGGCCGAGACGCTGTTTCGTGTCGGGGCGCGCATGCTGGATGGGCAGAAGCCGAAGCTCAACACGCTGCTGATCCCGATTCCGCCGGTGCACAATGCCGACCTCGGCGCCTGGTACAAGGACTGCATGACGCCGGACGCCGTCTCGATCTTCCCGGTCCCGCCGAAGGATCCGATGCCGGAGGAATGGCTCGATGCCTACTTCGCCAATCCGGCACCGACCAAGGGCTGGGATTATTCGAAGGTGCCGGACGCCTGCGCCAAGTAGCATTTATGCGGGCCGGCTCCGCACCAGCGGTGCCGGCTTTCTCGATCAGGATTGCTCATGCTGGAAGTCCAGGCCATCTCGAAACGCTACGGCGAAACGATTGCGCTGGCCAATGCCTCCATCGCATTCCGCGCCGGCACGATCCACACCATCCTGGGCGAGAACGGTTCGGGCAAGAGCACCCTGGTCAAGCTGCTGTCGGGGATCGTCCAGCCGGACAGCGGCGCGATCCTGCTCGACGGAGCGCCCTTTACCGGCCTCTCGCCGGCGGCGTTCCAGACCGCCGGGTTGGCCACCGTGTTCCAGGAAGTGCTGATCGCGCCTGACCGTTCGGTGACCGACAACATCCTGCTCGGCCTCGACGGCTTGCTGACGCGCACCGTGCCGCGCGCCGAGCGGCGGCAGCGCGCACAAGCGGTGCTGAAGCGCTTCGCGGTGACCGAGATCCCGCTCGACCAGTTGGCGGGGCAATTGCCGCTTGCGGTTCAGCAATTGGTAGTGCTCGCCCGCGCCGTGGTGCGCAACCCGCGCATTCTCATCCTTGACGAGGTTACAGCGGCGCTCGACTTTGCCGATCGCGAGGCGGTCTTTGCCATGATGCGCAAGCTTGCCTCCGAAGGCTGCCTGATCCTGTTCATCACCCATCGCATGGACGAGGTGATGTCGCTTTCGGACCGGATTTCCGTGCTGCGCGGCGGCAGCGTGGTGACGACTGAGGAACGCGGCACGTCCACCGCATCCGAACTTCTCAGAGCGATGGCGCCACGCACGGCGGCGGAGCTGGCGCATGGCTGATCGCGCCAGCCTTTCGGTGCGTGGCCTGGTGATCGCGCCGGGCGCAAGCCCCATGACGCAAACCATTGCGCCGGGCGAGATCGTCGGCCTTGCCGGCCTCGACGGCCACGGACAGGAGCGGTTCCTGAAAGTGCTGGCCGGCCTGGAACGCCCGGCCGGCGGCGAGGTGACCGTCGAGGCGCCAACCGGAGCGCGCGCGATCACCAATTTCCGCAAGGCGGTCGCCGGCGGCATCGCCTATTTGCCGCGCGACCGGCGCACCACCGGCATTTTTCCGACCCAATCGGTGCTCGACAATTTTGCCGTCTCGACGCTGTCGCGCGATATGCGTTTCGGCCTGCTCAGCTTCGCCGCGCGGCGGCAGCGCTATGAGAGCTACCGGGACAGACTGTCGATCATCGCGCCACGGCCGGACGCCCCGATCACCACGCTTTCCGGCGGCAATCAGCAGAAGGTGCTGCTGGCCCGCGCATTGGCGCTGGAACCGGCGATCCTGCTCCTCAACGACCCTACCCGCGGCGTCGACGTGGCAACGCGCCACGTCCTTTATGACGTGTTCCGCAGGCTTGCGGCGGACGGCATGGCGCTGGTCATCCTATCGAGCGAGATCGAGGAGATCCTGCTGCTTTGCCATCGCGTGCTGGTGTTCCGCGAACGGCAGGTGGCGGCTGAAATCACCGGAGACGAGATGAAAAGCGATACGGTGATCGCCGCCATGTTCGGGCGCGCGGCATGAGCGGGTTGCGGCGCATGGCGGCGCGATGGCGCGGCGCCGGCTTTGCGGCAGTGCTGTTGGTGATCCTGATCGCGGTCAATCTGCTGCTCAATCCGGCGCGCTTCCATCCTGCCGCCTGGGGCGCGCTGATCGGGCTCGCCGCGCCGCTGATCGGCGCAGCGCTCGCCTCGGCTCCAGTGATCCTCGCCGGGCGCGGCGGCATCGACATTTCCGTCGGGCCATTGATGGGCTTCGTCAATGCGATGGTGATCCAGCTGCTGTTCCTCAGGCTTGGCATATCTTCGCCGCTGGTCATCGTGCCGGCGGCGCTTCTGATCGGCGCGATCGTCGGCGCTGCCAACGGCTTTCTGGCGACCATCGTCCGCATCCAGCCGATCGTTGCGACGCTCGGCACCTATCTGATCCTCACCGGCATGACGCTGACCGTCCTGCCGGCGCCGGTCGGGCCGGCGCCGGGCTGGCTGAAGGCAATGGCCGGACCCTGGTCGGCGCTGCCGCTGGCGCTGATCTTGCTGTTCTGGTGGCTGGTGCGACAGACGCCTTATTACGACCAGCTGATGGCGGTGGGCAGCGACGACCGCGCCGCCTACACGGCCGGCATTCCGGTGACGAAAGTGCGTTTCATCGCCTATGTCATGACCGGCATACTTGCCGCCTGTGCCGGCCTGATGCTGACCGCGCTGATCGGTTCGGCCGACCCTAATATCGGGCCAACCTACACGCTGATCGCGATTGCCGCGGTGGCGCTCGGCGGCGTCAGCCTTGCCGGCGGGCGCGGCGGGCTCGCCGGCGCCGCCATCGGCGCTGTCGACATCTTCCTGCTGCAGAGCGTGCTGACCGCCTTCAACGTCTCCACCTATGTGCTGCAGATCGCCTATGGCGCGATCCTGGTTGTGGCCGTCATCATGACGGCGCTGCAGGAGCGGCTCTCGGGAGGGAAAGGCTGAGAAGCATGCGCCAGACCTGGTTCCAATCCACCAATGCGCGTGTCGCCGGTGCCTTTGCCGTCGCTGTCGCCTTGCATCTCCTTGGCACCTTGCTCATCCCGGGCTACTCCCAGCCGTTCGCCATCCGGGCGCTGCTGGTGATCGCCTCGCTGCTGGCGGTGGCATCGATCGGCCAGACCCTCGTCGTAATCCTGGGCGGTATCGATCTGTCGATCCCCTTCATCATCGGCTTTGCCAATGTCGTTGCCGCACAGCTCTACGGCGTCGGCTGGAATTTTGCCCTTGTCTGCGCAGTCGTCGTCGCGCTCGCCATACTGATCGGGGCGCTGAACGGCCTGATCTCACGTGGGCTCGATATCCACCCGCTGATCGTCACGCTCGGCACTGGCATGATCGTGCAAGGTGCCGTCCTGTTGTGGACCGGTGGCTTTCCATCCGGATCGGCGCCTGCCGCGGTTTCCGCCTTCGTTTCGATCGGCGGTTCGGTCGGACCGCTGCCGGTGCCGGGGCTGGTGCCATGCGTCGCGGTGCTGACCTTGCTGGTGGCGCTGGTGCTGGCGCGCACGCCATACGGCCGCCGTCTCTACGCCCTAGGCAGCAATCCAGGTGCTGCGCCGCTGGCGCTGATCGATCCGGTCCGCATGTGGACCGTGACCTATGCCGCGAGCGCCTTCTTCGCCGCCGCGGCCGGCGTGCTGCTGCTCGGCTTCACCGGCTCTGCCTATGGCGATGTCGGCCAGCCCTATCTGTTCCAGACGATCGCGGCAGTGGTGGTCGGCGGCGCCGCCCTTGTCGGCGGCCGCGGCAGCTATTTCGGCACCATTGCCGGCGTGCTGGTGCTGACGGAGATCAACACGCTGCTGATCGGCCTCGGCTTCCGGCCCTCGACCGTGCAGGCGGCACTTGGCCTGGTCATCGTGCTCCTGGTTTCGCTCTACGGTCGCGAGCGGCACGTGTCGGCGACGATCTGAGGCCACCTATTCGTTTTAGCCGCATTTGTGCGACGCCATGTGATTCCATCACTTAGCTGCAAAATGCTCTACAAACTCCACAGCCGCTTGGCGTTGCCGGACAGCAGTTGCTGCCTTTCATCGGCGCTGGTGCCGGCGAGCAGCGCGTGCGTTGCCGCCACCCAGGTCGCAAGCCCGCCGCCAAGCGTGCAGACCGGCCAGTCGCTGCCCCACACAACGCGGTCCCAGCCGAAGCATTCGATGGTGTGCTCGACATAGGAACGCAGCGTTTCGACAGTCCAGGATCCGGCATCCGCATAGGCGACCACACCGGAAATTTTGCCGACGACGTTCGGGCGCCGCGCGATCTCCGCCATGTGCTCGCGCCAGGGGTGCTCGGCACCACCCTTGATGTCGGGCACGCCACAATGGTCGAGCACGAACTGCACATCCGGCGCGACGTCGGCGAGTGCAATCGCCTTGGGGATCTGGTGCGGCAGAACGACAAGGTCGAAGGTCAGGCCGCTGCCGGCAAGCCGCTTGATGTTTTCGCGAAACAGCGCGCCCTCCGAAAGCTCGTCCGGCATGACGTGCAGCACGCGGCGAAAGCCTTTGACGAAAGGATCGGCGCGCTGGCGCTCGAGATAGGCGGCAAAGCCGGGCTCTTCCGGACGGCAGGAGGCAATTGCCCCCCGCAGCAAGCTGGCCTTTTCCCGCGACAGCGCTTTGACACGGCTGGTTTCAGCCTCGATGTCGGCAGGATCGACATCGACCTCCATATGCAATGCGCCCTCGATGCCGGCACGGCGGGCCTGGACTGCATATTCGACGTAGGAGAAATCGCGGTTGAGCGCCGGCACGCCGGCCAGCCAGGGATAGCGCAGCGCGGACTGGTCGATCAGGTGCAGATGGGTGTCAAAGATCATGGCGGCGCTCCTCCCTGGCGACTTCGAGATCATCTCACGGAGAAATTCTTCATTCAAATAAGAATTCATCGCGATTGCTTGACGGTCGATCCCGCCAGTTGCGACAGCTTTTCGGTCGCTGCCAGCAGCAGCTCTATCGTCCTGGTGATGTCGGGCGCCTTGGGTGCGTTGACCAGGGTTATGTAGGGGATCGACAGTGCGGCGATGGCCTTGCCATCCGAGCCGAGAACGGGCGTCGACAGATTGAACACGCCGGCCGTCTGCATCGACGCCATCATCTCGTAGCCGCGTTCCCTGATCTGGTCGAGGCGGGCGAAGAATTCCGGCGATTGCGGCGGCTTGTCGGTACTGCGCAGATGTTCTGAGATCATCATCTGCCGCTCTTCCGGCGGGCGGAACGCCAGCAATACATGGCCGGACCCGGTGTCGAACAGGCTGATATGCGAGCCGACGCGGATGGAGATGCCCCAGTAATCCGGCGCCTCCTGCTGTGCGATCACCACCGCGGAACCGCGGTCGAAGACGACCAGCTGATTTGCCTGCTGTGTGGTTTCGGCCAGTTCGCGCATCAGCGGCGTCGCGTAGGAAGCCAGCCGGCGCACCGGCGCGTGCAGCTGCGCCAGGCCAAACAGCTTGAGCGTCAGCGAGTAACGGTCGCCATCCGGCCGCGTGACATAGCCGCGCCGCACCAGCCGATCCAGCATGCGATAGAACTCGTTCGGGCTGCGGTCGAGTTTCTTGGCGATTTCCGCCTGCGTCAGGCCGCCGTCGACGCCGGCCAGCAGCTCGAGAATGTCGAGCCCCTTGTCCAACGCCGGGGCTCGATAGCGCTCGTCTTCCTCGTCCTCTGCCATTGGGCTTCTCCAGTGAATTTCATATTTCATATACGCATAACGGTTGCTTCCGGAAGAACTTTCGGCTTGACGATCTTATAAATATTTTGTTTGTATATGAATGAACCTGCCGATCGACCTCACTACGCGATCGACGCAGACTCTTGGGAGGATACCAATGACGAAACTGTTTTGCGGCCTGTCGGCCGGCGTAACGCTGCTCGCACTTGGTGCGAGTGCTGCCCTTGCTGCCGACCTGCCCGGTAAATTCGACGGCGTCACCATCGACGCCAAGCTGATCGGCGGCCAGCAATATGAAGGGCTGTACGCGCGCATCGGCGAATGGGAAAAACTGACCGGCGCCAAGGTCAACGTGATCTCGAAGAAAAACCACTTCGAGCTCGACAAGGAGATCAAGTCGGACATCGCCTCCGGCAGCATCAACTGGTGCGTCGGGTCGAACCACTCGTCCTTCGCGCCGCAATATCCTGATATCTACACCGATCTCAACAAGCTGCTGCCGAAGGAGGAGATCGACGCCTTCGTGCCGTCGACGATCAAGGCCTCGACGCTCGAGGGCAAGCTGGTCATGCTGCCGCGCGCGCAGTTCGACGTCTCGGCGCTCTACTACCAGAAGAGCCTCTACCAGGATGAAGCCAAGAAGGCCGCCTACAAGGCCAAGTACGGCAAGGAACTGACACCGCCCGACACCTGGGACGAGGTCGCCCAGCAGGCGGAATTCTTCGCCAGCCCGCCCGATTTCTATGGTACCCAGTTCGCCGGCAAGGAAGAGGCGATCAACGGCCGCTTTTACGAGATGCTCATCGCCGACGGCGGCGAATACCTCGACAAGGATGACAAGCCGGCCTTCAACTCGGAAGCCGGCGTGCACGCGCTCGACTGGTTCGCCAATCTCTACAAGGCCAAGGCGGTGCCGGCCGGCACCACCAACTATCTGTGGGACGATCTCGGCCAAGGCTTTGCCTCGGGCACCGTCGCAATCAACCTCGACTGGCCGGGCTGGGCAGGCTTCTTCAACGATCCGAAGTCGTCGAAGGTCGCCGGCAATGTCGGCGTGAAGGTGGCGCCGAAGGGATCGGCCGGCATTCGCACCGGCTGGTCGGGGCACCACGGATTTTCGGTCACCGAAAACTGCGCCAGCAAGGAAGCCGCGGCATCGCTGGTCTGGTTCCTGACCAATGAGGACAGCCAGAAGCTCGAGGCGGCAAGCGGCCCACTGCCGACCCGCACGGCGGTGTGGGACTGGGACATCCAGCAGGCGGCCAACGATCCTTACAAGAAGGAAGTGCTGGCGGCTTTCCAGGAAGAGGCAAAGCACGCTTTTGCCGTGCCGCAGATACCTGAATGGATCGAAATCTCCAACGCCGTCTATCCCGAATTGCAGGCCGCCATCCTTGGCGACAAGACCTCCAAGCAGGCGCTGGACGACGCTGCCGCCAAGGCCACGCAAATCCTCGAGGACGCCGGCAAGCTTTGACCATTCTCCCAAGGGGGCGCCGCGCTCATCGAAGAGCGGCGTCCCCGAACTTTTTACGAACCATGCGCAACACGCTTTGTCTTGATCCCAGCTCGCCGATGGCGGCCTTCGGTGTCCGGGCACCAACCAGAACCGGATCGCCATGAAAGGCTGGAGACCTTCGCCGCCATTGCTGCTCCTGCTGCCGGCGGTGATCGTTCTGGCGGCGGTGGTGGTGGTGCCGCTGCTGCTTTCGCTCTATTCCAGCTTCACGCCGTTCCGGCTGACCAGGCCGGAGACGTTCTGGGTCTTCATCGGCGCGCGCAACTACGTCACCATCCTGACCAGCCGCGCTTTCTGGGTCGCCTTTGCCCGCACCGTGGTGCTGCTGACGGTGGCGCTCAACCTGGAAATGCTGATCGGGCTCGGGCTGGCCCTGCTGGTGGAGAAGGCATCGCGCGGCCAGCGGATCCTGCGCACCATCATGATGTTTCCGATGATGTTTTCGTCGATCCTCGTCGGCTTCCAGTTCAAATTCATGTTCAATGACAATATCGGCCTGGTGAACAATGCCCTGCAGGGGCTCGGCCTGACCGATCGCGCCATCCCGTGGCTGATCGACGGCAATCTCGCCTTCATCGCCATCCTGATCGCCGAGATCTGGTCGTCGACCTCGGTGTTCGCGATCCTGATCCTGGCCGGGCTGCTGGCGATGCCGCGCGAACCGGTCGAGGCGGCCCGCGTCGACGGCTGCACGCCGTGGCAGACATTCCGCTATGTCACCTGGCCGTTCATCATGCCGTTTGCCTTTATCGCCATGACCATCCGCTCACTCGACGTCGCGCGCGCCTATGACATCGTAAAGATCATGACCGACGGCGGCCCCGCCGGCCGCACCGAACTGGTCTGGACGCTGGTCGCCCGCACCGCCTACAGCGACGCCAGGATGGGAATGGCCAATGCCATGGCCTATTTCTCGATCCTGCTGTCGATCCTGTTCACCGTCTATTTCTACCGCAAGCTCGCCGCAGCGCGCACGCAGATCGCGGCGGAGTGGTGAGGATGGACCAGAACAGCCTGCATCGCGTCGGCAACAAAGCGCTCGGAATCGTTCACGGCATCGGACTGTTCCTGGCCATGCTGGTCATCTGCCTGCCCGGCATCTGGATCGTGCTGTCTTCGCTGCGGCCGACCGTCGAAATCATGGCCAAGCCGCCGGTGTGGATCCCGCAGCAACTCTCGCTCGACGCCTACGTCGCCATGTTCAGCGGCGTCGGCCAGGGCGGCATTCCGGTGCTCGATTACTTCCGCAATTCGCTGATCATCTCGGTGACCTCGACGGTGATCGCCATCGTCATCGGCATGGCCGGCGGCTACGCCTTTGCGCGCTACCGCTTTCGCGCCAAGTCGGCGATGTTCCTCGGCCTGATGCTGACGCGCACGGTGCCCGGCATCGCGCTGTCGCTGCCGCTGTTCTTTGTCTTTGCGCGGCTCGGCATCATCGACACGCATTTCGGGCTGATCCTGGTCTATGTCGCGCTCAACGTGCCGTTCACCGTCTGGCTGATCGACGGCTTTTTCCGCCAGGTGCCGAAAGATCTCGCCGAAGCCGCGCAGATCGACGGCTGCACGCGCTGGCAGGCCTTCTGGCAGGTCGAGTTTCCACTCGCCGGGCCCGGCATCGCCTCGGCCGGCATCTTTGCCTTCCTCACCTCCTGGAACGAGTTCGCGCTCGCCTCGCAGCTGACGCGCTCGATCAACTCCAAGACCCTGCCGGTCGGCCTGCTCGACTATACGGCCGAATTCACCATCGACTGGCGCGGCATGTGCGCGCTCGCCGTGGTCATGGTCATACCGGCGCTCACGCTTACCTTCATCGTCCAGAAACACCTCGTCGGCGGCCTCACTTCCGGCGCGGTGAAAGGCTGACATGGCAACCGTATCGCTCAAGAACCTCACCAAAAGCTACGGCCCGGTGGCGGTGGTGCACGGCATCGACCTCGAGGTCGCCGACCGCGAGTTCATCGCGCTGGTCGGGCCGTCCGGTTGCGGCAAGTCGACAACCCTGCGCATGATCGCCGGCCTCGAGGCGATCAGCGACGGGATCATCGAGATCGGCGGCCGCATGGTCAACGACCTGCCGCCGCGCTCGCGCAACATCTCGATGGTGTTCCAGTCCTATGCGCTCTATCCGCATATGACCGTGCGCGAAAACCTCGGCTTCTCGCTCAAGATAGCCGGCGCCGCGAAGGAAGAAATGGACCGTCGCGTCGCCGAAGCGTCCGGCATTCTCGGCCTCGACCAATTGCTCGACCGCCGGCCGTCGCAGCTGTCCGGCGGACAGCGCCAGCGCGTCGCCATGGGCCGCGCCATCGTGCGCGATCCCGACGTCTTCCTGTTCGACGAGCCGCTTTCCAATCTCGACGCCAAGCTTCGGACGCAGATGCGCACCGAGATCAAGAAACTGCATGCCAAGGTCCGGTCGACGGTGATCTACGTCACCCATGACCAGGTCGAAGCGATGACATTGGCGGACCGTATCGTCATCATGCGTGACGGTTTCATCGAGCAGGTCGGCACACCCGACGAGGTCTTCCGCCGGCCGCAGACACGCTTCGTCGCCGGCTTCATCGGCTCGCCGCCGATGAACCTGCATGAGGCGGTTGTCGACGACGGACAGTTGCTGTTCGCCAGCGGCGAGAGATTGCCTCTGCCCAGCCAGTTCAAGGCCAATGTCGGAACCGGCGACAAAGTCGTGTTCGGCCTCAGGCCCGACGACATCTATCCGACCGGGCATGGCATCAGCTCCGGCGAAGACGTCGACGTCCACCAGGTGGAGTTGCCGGTGACCGTCACCGAGCCGCTCGGCAACGAGACGCTGGTGTTCGCCGAATTCAACGGCAGCGACTGGGTATCGCGGATGCTCAATCCAAAGCCGCTGAAAGCCGGCGACCGGGTCAAGATGAGCCTGGACCTGTCGCAGGCCCATCTGTTTTCCGCCGAAACAGGCAGGACATTGCGAGGTTAAAATCATGGCAAAGATCGAGAAAATCGAACTGCGGATGGTCGACCTGGTGCCGAAGGTCAAGCGCACCGATGCCATCCAGAGTTTTGTCAGCCAGGAAACACCGATCGTCACCATCACCGACGCCGACGGCGCGGTCGGCACCGGCTACAGCTATACGATCGGCACGGGCGGCTCTTCGGTGATGCGGCTGCTGGCCGACCACCTTGCGCCGCGGCTGATCGGCCGCGATGCCGACATGATCGAGGCGATCTGGCACGAGCTGGAGTTCGCCACCCATGCCACGACGATCGGCGCGATCACGGCAATCGCGCTGGCGGCCATCGACACTGCCCTTTGGGACCTGCGGGCCAAGAAACAGAGGCTGCCGCTGTGGAAGCTGGCCGGCGGCGCCAAGGACCGCTGCCCGCTCTACACGACCGAAGGCGGTTGGCTGCATATCGAAACCGAGGCGCTGGTCGCGGATGCGCTGGCCGCCAAGGGCAAGGGCTTTCGCGGCTCGAAGGTCAAGATCGGCAAGCCGCACGGCTCCGAGGATCTTGTCCGGCTGACGGCGGTGCGCCGGGCGGTTGGAGACTCCTACGAAATCATGACCGACTGCAACCAGGGCTTCTCGGTCGACGAGGCAGTCCGCCGGGCCGAGCGCTTGCGTGAACTCGATCTCGCCTGGATCGAGGAACCGTTGCCGGCCGACGACATAGACGGCCATATCCGCCTGTCGAATGCGACGTCGACGCCGATCGCCGTCGGCGAGTCGCTCTACTCGATCCGGCATTTCCGCGAATATATGCAGAAGGGCGCGTGCTCGATCGTGCAGGTCGATGTCGGCCGCATCGGCGGCATCACGCCGTGGCTGAAGGTGGCGCATGCAGCCGAGGCGTTCGACATACCGGTCTGCCCGCATTTCCTGATGGAACTGCATGTCAGCCTGACATGCGCCGTTCAGAACGGCAGATATGTCGAGTATATTCCCCAGCTCGACCAGCTGACCGGCAAGAAAATGCGTATCGAGGACGGGCACGCATTGGCACCGGACGAACCCGGCATCGGCATCGACTGGGACTGGGATGCGATCAAGGCGAAGAGCATCGCGGAATTCACCATGGCGATAGAAAAATAGGAGGCGGACATGCAGCGAATGGGAATGGTGCTCGGCCTCAAGCCGGAGAAAGTCGCCGAGTATGTGCGGCTTCACGCTGCTGTGTGGCCGGACGTCCTCAAGATGATTTCCGCCTGCAACATCAAGAATTATTCGATTTATCTGAGGGAGCCGGAGCACCTTTTGTTCAGCACCTTCGAGTACCACGGCACCGACTATGCCGCCGACATGGCGAAGATGGCCGCCGATCCCACGACGCAGGAATGGTGGGCGCTCTGCATGCCGTGCCAGGAGCCGCTGCCGACCCGCAAGGAGGGCGAGTGGTGGGCGTCGATGGACGAAGTCTTCCATTATGACTGATGACATTTTCGATCCTGCCTCGCTCTCCCAGGCCTGGGCACAGCCGTCAAAGCCCAGGCCGATCGTGATCTTCGGCGCCGGCTCGATCGTCGGCGATGCGCATTTCCCGGCCTATGGGAAAGCCGGTTTCCCGGTTGCCGGGCTTTTCGACCCCGACCTGGCCAAGGCGGAAGGACTGGCGCAGAAATGGGGCGTCACCGCTTACCGGTCGGTCGAGGAAGCTGCGTCAATCAAGGACGCCGTCTTCGATCTGGCGACGCCGCCGGCCTATCATGCCGGGGTGCTCAGGGCGCTGCCCGATGGTGCGGTGGCGCTGATCCAGAAGCCGATGGGCAGCAATCTCATCGAGGCGACCGACATCCTCGAAATCTGCCGCTCCAAAGGCCTGAAGGCGGCGGTGAATTTCCAGCTGCGCTTCGCGCCGATGATGCTGGCGCTCAGGGATGCGATCGCCAAGGGCTGGCTCGGCGACGTGGTCGATTTCGACGCATGGCTGGCGCTGGCGACACCCTGGCAGCTCTGGGAATTCCTGTTGCAGGCGCCGCGCGTCGAGATCACCATGCATTCCATCCATTATCTCGACCTGATCCGGCAATTGCTCGGCGACCCCAAGGGGGTTCATGCCAAGACACTCGGCCACCCCGGCCATAAGGTTGCGCAAACGCGCACCAGCGCGATCCTCGACTATGGCGACACCGTGCGCTGTGCACTGTCGATCAATCACGATCACAAATTCGGTCGAAAACATCAGGCCTGCGAATTCCGCATCTGCGGCACCGAAGGCGCCGCTTACCTCAAACTGGGCGTCAACCTCGACTATCCGCGCGGCGAGCCGGACATTCTCGAAATCTACCCCAAAGGCGGCACGGACTGGGTTGCGGTTCCACTCGTCGGCGCATGGTTTCCGGACGCCTTTGCCGGCCGCATGGCCAATGTCCAGCGCTACGCGTCGGGCGAGGACGCCGAGCTTGTCAGTTCCGTCGAAGACGGCTGGAACACGATGGCGCTGGTCGAAGCCGCCTACCGATCGAGCGCGGCGCCGGCAACACCGATCGCGGCGAGGCCCTGACATGGAGCAGACTGTCTATTTCGAGGACTACCGGATCGGCTCGTCGCGCATGACCAGCGGGCGCACCATCACCGAGACCGATTTCGTCGTCCATGCCGGCCATACCGGCGATTTCTTTCCCCACCACATGGACGCCGAGTTCATGAAGACGACGCCGTTCGGCCAGCGCATCGCCCACGGCACGCTGGTGTTTTCGGTCGGCGTCGGGCTGACGGCCAGCGTCGTCAACCCGGTTGCCTTCTCCTATGGCTACGACCGGCTGCGCTTCATCAAGCCGGTGTTCATCGGCGATACGATCAGGACCCGCACCACCATCTCGGCTAGGGAAGACGACCCGAAGCGACCCGATTCAGGCCGGGTCGTCGAGCGCTGCGAGGTGATCAACCAGCATGGCGACGTGGTGCTGGTCGCCGATCACATCTACATCGTCGAGCGTCGCGACAAGCCGAGCAGAGCCTCGACGGATGGCGCTGAAACCTAAAGACAAAAAAACCGCCTTGCGGCGGGTCCTCGGTGCGAATCAGCACCATACGCAAATTAGTAGCATAGCTGCCGGCACAAAGCAAGAACAAAATGTGGCAAACCGGACAACCGCGACAGGTTGCGCTGCCCCTTATCGCCCTGCGAACGCCGACTTGCAGGACTTGGGTTCCGCGGAGCAGGCGGATAGAGGTGGTGCAGACATCGGGAATTGGTCATATCCGGTTGACCGGATATACCGGCTTGCCGCCGCGCAGGACCGATGCGACATCGGCAAACACCTTGTTGCGAACCTCCGCGTAAGACTGGGTCGAGTAGTGCGCCGCGTGTGGACTGACCAGGACGGTGTCCAGCGCCAGCAGCGGATTGTCGGGCGAAGGCGGCTCCCGCTCGAACGTGTCGATGCCGGCGCCTGCCAGATGGCTGCGCCGGATCGCGTCCGCCAATGCGACCTCGTCGACCAGGCCGCCGCGGGCCACGTTGATGAGTATCGCCCCTTCCTTCATCCGCGACAGGGCTTGCGCCGACATGATGTTTCTGGTCTCCGGTGTCGCTGGAACGTGCAGCGAGACGATATCGGCCCTGGCCAGCAGATCGTCGAAGCCGACCGGTTCGGCACCACTGGCCGCGATGCGCTCGGCCGGCATATGCGGGTCGTAGGCGATGATGTGGTAGCCGAAGACCCGCGCCCGCTCGGCAGTCAGCCGCCCGATCTGGCCGAAGCCGATCAGGCCGAGGATCTGCCTGTCGGGCCGCGTGATGCCGGCGCCGTCGGTCATTGCAGCCCAGCGGCCGGCGCGCACCGCGCTGTCGAACTGTTTCAGCCTGCGCGTCAAGGCCAGGATCAGGGCTATGGCGTGGGTGCTGACTTCAACCAGATTGGCGTCCGGCACGTAGGTTACCTGAACACCGGCACGGCTGGCGGCCTCGACGTCGATCGAATCGAGCCCTACGCCGAACCGCCCGATGACCTTGAGCCTCTTCAGTTCCGCCAAAACGCGAGCCGTGATCGGCTCCCGCAATACCATCAATGCGTCGGCGTCGCGGCAGTGTTCGATCAGGGCATCTTCCGTGAGCAGCGTCTTTTCGACAAACTCGGCGCTCAAGCCGTCGAGGTAGCGCAGCTGCTCTTCCTCGACTGACAACACGCCGTCGGTCTTGATGATCTTCATGGCAAACTCTTGCTATGAGGCGCTGCGCGCCGAGGCGACGCCGGCGGCAAGGCCGGCCCCGAGAAACATCGTATCGCTGGCCAGCATGTAGAAGCTGATGCCGTGCCGCGACCATTTGCCGACATCATCCGCCGAAGGGCGAAAGATGCCGACGGCCTTGCGCGCCGTGCGCGCCGCGGCCGCGATCCTCATAATCGCGGCATTGAGCTTGTCCTGGCCGGCCGGCCCCATCGCGTCGATCGAGACCGACAGGTCGCCGGGGCCAATGAAGACCACGTCGACGCCGTCGACCTGGACGATGTCGTCGATGTTGGCGAGCCCTTCGGCCGTCTCGACCTGGATGGCGACCGTCAGGACCTCGTTGGCCGATTTGAGGTAGTCCGGAATCCTGTAGCCATAACCGGCGGCGCGGCCCGGGCCGACACCGCGGGCGCCGACCGGCGGGTACCGGCAGGCCATGACCGCCATGCGCGCTTGCTCGGCCGTGGAGACGCGGGGTACCAGGACACCCGACGCGCCGGCGTCGAGCGCGGCCGCCATCCACTCCGGCGTGTGGCCGGGAACGCGCACCATCGCGGGAATCCTGTGGACATCGGCGGCGCGGATCAGATCCTCGAGCCGTTCGCGGCCGATCTGCGAATGCTCCCAGTCGATGCACAGGAAATCGACCCCGCTGGCGGCGGCCACTTCGACCGCCACAGGGTGCGGGATGGCACAGAAGGTACCGATGAGGCGATCGAGAGAGACACATTTCTTGCGAAAGTCGTACATGAAATCTCCAGAAATTTTCGGCGTCGGCGAAAACTGTTCGCGCTAGGTTGCGGTGGTCCGCGACAAAGGAGGCATGGCTTCCGTCGACATCGGGAAATGCCGGCTGCCGCCTGAAAACGGCGGGAAGGTCTTGTAGTCGGCGCGCATCTCCAGCCGCGCCGGCGATTGCAGTGCGTGCGTCAACGCCGCTGGGCTGTCGAACATGACGCGATTGCGCTGCATATGGTCGACCCGCGGCCAGGGCAGCGAACCGCACCAATCCAGTCGCGACAGAACCTCGATGTGGCGAATGCCGGGAAAGCCCCGCATCAATTGCGGATGATGCGTCACATAGTGGTAGAGCCAGGCATTCATGTCTTCGGCCGGCCCGGGATAGTGGACAAGATAGCTGCAGGGGAGCCCGGACGTCTTGACGCCAGCGTCGTCGACGGGAAACGGACGCACGCACATTGCCTGTTGCGTCGGCCTCGAACCGGCGATGCTCGACAGCATACCAGGTGCGGCAAGCGCCTGCAGATGGCCGGACGGCGCCAGCGCCGCCTCCATGTCCGCCAGTTCGTCGAAATAGAGCTGGAAGCCAAAGACCGGCGGTGGACCATCGTTGTTGAACATGTCCGTCGCCACTTCGGGTAGATAGATGTTTGCAAGCGCAAGACCCGGCGTTGAAGCAATCACACGCCGCACGGCGTCAACATCTTCGCCGGCGATGGCCAAATTTGCCTCGCGGTCATCATGAAAGAAAGCAAGATAGGCAAAGCGCATGTGGACACCTGCTGGATCGAGTTCGACTAGATCAAATTCGGAAGAAAGAGAGCGATCTGCGGAAAGAGGACAATCAGCAGGATCAGCAGAAGCGTCAGCGCGATGTACGGCGCCGCAGCCATGGCAACCGTCTTGAGCGATGTGCCTTTCGGCGCAACGCCGATCATGATGAACAGCAGCAGACCAAACGGCGGCGTGGTGAAGCCGACCTCGTAGGCGAGCAGCAGGATCAGCCCGAACCATACCGGCTCGTAGCCGAATTGCTGGGCGATCGGCAGGAAGATCGGCAGCGTGATCAGCATCATCGAGACCTGATCCATGAACATGCCGAGCAGCAGGATGACGAGCACCATCATGAGCAGCATGGGATACGGTCCAAGATCGTAGCCCACGATGAACTGGATAAAGCCGTTGGAGGCGCCGGAGAAGGCGAATATCTGCGAGAACGTCGTCGAAGCCGAGATGATCAGGAAGGTCATGCCGGTGACCTTCATCGCATCGTCCAGCGACTTCCAGACAACCGACCAGCTGAACCGTCGGTAGACAAACAACAAGGCGAAGACGGCGGCACAGCCGAGTCCGGCCGATTCCGTCGGCGTCGCTATCCCAAGGATGATCGTGCCGACCACCATGAACACGATGACGCTCATCGGAATGATGTTGACGGCGACCGCCCTCACCTTCTCGGCCGCGGGAACGGCGGGTACCGGATAGTGCGGAGCGGCGTCCGGATCGATCTTCGTCTGCGCGAAGATCAGGGCCGCGTACATGACAACGAGCAGCAGTCCAGGCAGAGCCCCCGCTATGAGCAGCGCGCCGACGTCGATCTGGGCAAGCGAGCCGAGCAAGACGGCCAGCGAGGATGGCGGGATGATGACGGCAAGGCTTCCGGCGCCAAGCACCGGGCCGTAGGCCATATGCGGCTTGTAGCCTCGCTTCAGCATCTCGGGCACCATCAGCGAGCCCATCATGCCGGTATTGGCGAGGCTGGAACCTGACAGCGCGGAAAAGATCGTGCCGGCGGCGAGGACGACATAGGCGAGGCGTCCGCGCAGATTGCCGATGCACAGGTCGAGCGCATAGATGACTTTCTCGCCGAGGCCGGAGCGGAAGAACAGGCTGCCCATGACGAGAAACATCGGCAGCGGGGCAAGCGCATAGGTCGAGACAGCGTCGGAGAAGTTGGCGACCATCTGCGTCACGCCGATCGAACCGCCGAAGAACATGTACAGCCCGATCACATTGGTGACGAAGAATGCGAAGGCGACCGGCAGCCCAAGGCCCATCAAGACAAGGATGGTGCCAACGAGCACAGCGAATGGAAACAGCCAGGCCACTACTCAGAGCCCTTCCATTTCCAGCGGATCGAGCGTGTACAGCGTGTCACGGCCGAGCAGATATCTGAGCCATTCCAGCGCCGAGAGATAGAAGGCGAGCATGATGGGCAGAAAGACCAGCCATTTCGGCATATCGAAACTGCGCGTTTCGTATTCGCCGCCCGCAACGGCACTTGTCAGCGAAGACAGAGCGACGCTGCCGAGGTAGAGGCTGACGGCAATGCAGGCGAGGTAGACCAGCTTTTCAAGCACCGCCCGTGCCCGCACCGGCAGCGCCTGGCGCAGGAACTCGACGAAGACATGGCCCTTGCTGTGGACCAGCCAGGGCATCGGCAGAAATGCCGCATAGAGCAGGCCGTATTCCGTCGCGGACACCGCCCAGGCAAGCGGCCTCAGGCCGAGATTGCGGACGCACACATCAGCAACCACCGCGACGATGATGAGGCCAAGCACCGCTTTTGCCGCCGCGGCCAACGCAAGGCTCAGCTTCCCGATCGCTGCAAACAATCTGTCCATTCCCGACGACCCTCATGTCCACCTTGATGAAGGGCGCACCAGCGCCCTCGGCTCGGGCTACTGGAAGAATTTCTTCAACTGATCGATGTTGGTGGGATCGCGTTTGGTCATTCTCGCCCAGCTCGCCTGCGTGGCAGCCGCCAGGAATTTGTCGCGGCCGGCGCCGGTCAAGCTGATCACCTTCTGCCCGCCGCCGATCATTGCCTGTGCCTGCTTTTCGGACTCGGCGAGATTGGCGTCATAGCTCACGCGCTCGTATTCGACGGCCGTGTCGGCAAGCAGCTTCTGCGCCTCGGGCGACAGCGTGTCCCATTTGGCCTTGTTGATCGAGATCAGCACATCGGTTTTGAAGAATTGCGGGTCGACACGGTATTTGGTGAATTTGTCCCAGCCGAACGACGCATAGCCAAATACGGTATACGCGTTGGCATTGACGACGCCGCGCTCGAGCGAGGTGTAGACATCCCCCGGCGCCTGCACGATCACCGTCGCGCCTAGCGATTCGAGGAAATCGCGGTAGAGCGGCGAGGAACGGATTTTCAGGCCACCCCAGTCGATGCTGCCTTCGCTATTGAGCTTGGGTTCGTCGACGGTGAAGACGTTGAAGCCCGAACCCGCGTCGACATGCGCCAGCAGATGGGCATTGGCCTTCTTCTCGAAAATTCCGTTGATGAAATCCCAGCCGCCATTGTCGCGGACCTCCCACGGCGTCTTCGACGATGCGGAGAAAACCTCGCCTTCGGGCACGAGCTCCAGGAACTGCCCTGCCGGTGTGTCGATCACATCGATCAGGCCCCTCCTGAGCGCCGCGCCCTGCTGGATCGGCGGAATGACCTCCGGCCCGCCACGGACGTTGATCTGGACCACGCCCTTGCCCTTTTCGTTTACTTTCTGAACGAATTTCAGGAAGCTCTGGGCGTAGCCGTTCTGCGTCGGCGTAAAATGCACGGCGTTGAGGACGACCTCTTCGGCCGTGGCGATACCCGCTACACCCGACATGAGTGCAGCCAAAACAAGGGATTTCCAAATGCGCATTGCCGTACTCCCTCTGATAGTTCGCCCATGATCCGGCCCATGATCGGGCCGATCTGAAATTGCAATCGCTGCGCCGCCGCGTGAACGGCGGTTAGTTGGCATCATCTCCTACTGTCAGGAACCGTCCATGCGCGTAGAAGACCGGCGATCGGTCAGCGCGGTCCAGCGCGACGCCTGAGACGATGCCGATGACGATCATGTGCGACGCCCGCACAATGATTTCGGCCACCCGGCATTCGAATATTGCCCGTGCGCCGACAAGCAAGGGCGCGCCGGTTTCGCCACGCACCCATGATCCGGTCGAGAACCGCGCGGCGCCCTTGGCTTTGGTCATGCCGCCAAAGGCACGTACAACGTTCTCCTGGTCGCCGGCGGGAAGATTGACCGAAAACGGCAAACCTTCGCGAATGGCCGAGGCAAAGGTGCTGCCGCGGTTGACGCAGGCCAGCAGCGACGGCGGCTCGGCGCTGAACGAGCAGAGAGCCGTCGCCGTGATGCCGCAAAAACCGATCTCGTCATGTTCCGATGCGAGGATGGCGACCGAGCCCGCCACGGCCCGCATCGCCTGCTTGAAGGCGCGCGGATTGATGGCGTCGTGCCCATGCACCCACGGGGTCGGAATGGCGGCCGCCGGCATCAATTGACTCGAAGCCCGGCCTGGCGCATCAGCGGCAGCACGCGGTCGCAGAAGAAGGGCAATTCGTAGGTGTAGTTGACGAATGTGAGGGCGGCGCCGGAATAACCCTGGTCCATGATCTCGGTGAGATCGTCGACGATCTTTTCCGGCGTTCCGATGAGCGGGAACGTTCCGGCACCACCGGCGAACCTTTGCCGATATTCGGTGAAAGCCTTCGCATCGTGCGAGTTCGCGAATTCCTTCTTCTTGCGCATGTGCTCGTCGACCGCACCCTCGTCCGCGCATTCCAGCGCGTAGTGCCGGTAGTAGTCCTCGGCTTCCTGCTGGGTCTCCCGGCAGACGACGTGACAGACCGTATAGACGCCGACTTCGCGCCCGACTTCGGCCGCGCGGTTGGTAATGTCGACCACATGCGCACGGCCGTCGGCAATTTCGGAAAAAGTCGAAAACAAATAGTCGCAGTGGCGCGCCGCATAGTTGCGCCCCGGCGCGCCGAAGGCGGCGTTCATGGTCACCGGTCGTGGCGCCTGCAGACTTGGCGGGCGGCTGACCACCCCCTTCAGATCATAGAACTCGCCGCCGAAGTCGAACGGCTCCCTCGATTGATAGGCACGCACGATGATGTTGATCCATTCCTCCGCTTGATCGTAGGTTCGATCGCCGACCGTCTGCCCGAACATCGCGAACTCGTCGGGGTTCCAGCCGCAGACAATGTTCAAGCCAGCCCGCCCGTTGGAGATGTGGTCGACCGTCGCCAGCGCTTTTGCAGCCTGCAGCGGATGTACCAGCGGCACATGCACGGTCATGAACAGGCCGATGTTCTCGGTGGCGACAGCAAGTCCCGCCGCCCAGGTGAAAGTCTCGAACGACCATTCCCGCACATGCGTCAGACCGCCGAAGCCGCGCCATCGGGCGATCGGCAGCAGAAACTCGAGGCCGGCGCGATCGGCGATACAGGCGGAGTTGAGGTTGTCTTCCCAGCGGGCACGCCAGCGCTCGGGAACGGTGGTCATTGCCAGGCCGCCATCGGCATTCATTGAAAAGACGCCGAGCTTGAACCTGTTCGGCCCTTTCAGCGGGTGCTGCTTCCTGATCATGCTTTCCCCCGACGCGACATGCCCTCACCTTCACCGTTGGAGTTTTGAAACGGCGGGCTCAGCTTCATGAAACGCTCCTCGGCGTTCTGAATGAAGTGGGTCATGCGGTCGTAAGCGGCGACGGCGTCGCGCTTGACGAATGCCTCATAGATTGCGCGCATGCCGGCAACGATAACGGCCTGCGTCGGCTGGTGCGACAGCGTCCTTAAGCGGACGACGAGCACGTGATCGGCGAACCTTGCAATCGTTTGTGAAAGGCGCTCGTTCGCGACGGCGCCGAGCCAACAATTCCTGAATGCCGAATTGGCCTGGAAAAAGCGGTCGGCATCGCCGGCGGCGGCCGCAGCCTCGGCCTCCCGAAGCGCGGCTGCCAGCGTCTTGAGGCCAGCGGCGTCAAGTGTCCGTGCGGCGTGCGCGGCGGCACGCGGCTCGAGCAAGCGGCGGACCTCGAAGATGTCGGCGACATCCGTCGCGGTAAGCGTGGGCAGGGTGAAGCCGCGTGTGGTGCCGACGAGATAGCCCTCATGCACCAACTGCATCAAGGCGTCGCGAACAGGCATTCTGGAAATACCGAGCTGGGCGGCAATATCGACGTCGACGAGCTTCTGGCCAGGCGCCAATTCGCCATGCTGTATCGTCAACCGGATTTGTTGATAGACCTGGGCACGCAGATTGCCATCGCCAACCCGTTTGAGCTCTATCGTTTCCGTCATCCACGCCTTCCCATGCGAAGATTTGAGGCTGTGTTCTCGTAGTCGTGCCGTTTGAAATGCAGCCACGTGTCGGCAGAAATCGACCTATCAGCCATGTTCCCGGCTCAAGTGGAGCATAGGCTGGATCACCTGGCAAGATGTTTTAAGTTTATAATGTATACTGTTTGAGTTCGCTGTCCGGAGGGCAATGGATCGCGCCATCTGTGCTGCCGCGCCGCGCGACGGCGGGGACAGCTAACGATCCGTGCGGTTCGGTAAAAAACGTACAGACGTTTTTCCGTGACACATCGAAGTTGACGGATTTAACTAAAATTACTTGCGATCTGCGCGCGCCGGCACGCCCACCCCGATCCCCTCGCCGGGACGCATTACTGGATCGCCCGCCGTGTCGAAAGGTGCGGCGGGCTTTTCGTTTCGTTTGGCGGGGAGGCGCTTATGCGAGACTTGCCCAGGAATATCGACGCCGACGTCGTGATCGAAATCAGCAAGCTGCTCGACGACCGGGCGAAGTCCGTGCCGGTGCCGGTGCACAAGCTGGCGGCGATGATCCGGCTGGGCGTCGAGACCCGTCTGACCGATCACTCCATCGAGGAGCTGATCGTGGAAATGGCCGCGACGCGCGGGCTTCCGATGCTGTTCGACTTGCCGGTGGCAATTGTCGACAATGTCGTGCCGTTCGCCTCGGCGCGGCGTCCCCGCTGACACTTCGCTCGAACCACACCGATCATCGCGTCGCCGCCCGACTTCACTTGCCCTGATGCGCGGGCCGAGTGTCGCCTTTCTTTTCGGGGTCGTGGGTATGGTGGCTGTCGCGTTCGCCGCCGCCGCCGGAGACCTTGCTGTGGCTGCGACGGTCGGAGTCGGCCGGCGGCTTTTCGACGCTCAGCGGCTTCTTGGCGTTTTCGTGCGCGGCGCCGGGACCGCCCTGGCGGATGCTGGCAGGAGTCTTCTTCGACGTGGACATGACCTAGCGATCCTGGACGTTGCCTTGATGGGTGGTGTTGACCTTCGTATTGCCTTGCTGGCCCTGCTTGTCGGGATCCGGCACGGTCGATTGCGGCGCCTGGTCGGCTGCTACCGATTTTTTGTCACCGGCGCCCTTTGGGCTCAGATTCTTCGGCGGCACAGGCGGAGGTTTTGTGCTCATGGCGTTTCTCCTTCCGCCACCCAAACAAGCGGCTCGGGAGAAAGGTTCCCGAGGGTCCGATACTAACGGTGATTGCCGCAACGAGCCGGGTCCACAGGCCGTGGCTTGGGGCCGGCGGGATCCAGGATTATTTCTTGATGATGTTTCCGTTGTTCAGATCGAAGGCCTGGGCACCGAACGCCTGCCTGAAGAAATCCTCCTGCAGATCGCCCCATTCGCCGAGATAGGCGCCGCAATTGCTGCAATGGATCGGCGTCGAATCCTTCGGGTTGTCGGGAATCTCCATCAGGATCGTCCCGCACGCCTTGCAATCGAGCTTGTCATCCAAACGGCGGCCCATTGGCACATGATCGCGCGTTTTCGGCCGCGCGCCAATTGTCGTTTTCGTACGAGGCTGCGAACGGTACTTTTCCACCTGCAGGCGGGCAGTAGGCTATCGGTCTGCCGGATTTCCGAACGCCGGATCTCGCCGCCTCGAATACGTCCCCACCCGCGGCAGCTCGTCTGGAAAGTCGACCCAGGGAAGCCTCATGTCCCAATATGCGTGAGCCTGCGGCGGAAACCGTTCGGGATGATCGAGGAAGCCGATCGCCAGATAGAGTTCGTCGGGCAGGCCCTGGTCGACATAGCCGATCGATGTTCCGCAATCCGCACAGAAGGACCGAAGCACGCCTGGGGTTTTCGAAAAGGTCTTCGGCGTGCCGGTGAGCAACGAGAATTCGGAAGGCCGATAACCGACCCACACCGTTAGTGGGCTTCCTATCGCCTTGCGGCAGTCGTCATCGTGATCGGAGCAAATCCAGAAAGGCTCGCCGCGCATCTCCGCCGTTATGGCGCCGCAAAAACAGGACCCCGTTTCAGTTCGTGGTATTGCCTTGCTGCTGGATTTCATTGCTGGCCTTACGTCATTGCTGGCCTGGCATTTCGGTATTTTCCTTGGGGTTCTTTTTGATGCCGGCGGCAGGCGAGGTGTCGGCTGGAGCATTGCCACCCTGGTTCTGCTCAGGGGCTCTTTTGAGCGGCGAGGTTTGCCAGCCCATATCGCCGTACAAAAAGCCTATGAGAAAGCCGACGATAATAATGGCCGAAATCACCATCGCAATTAACGCGTTACGTCGCTCCATTTCGCGCGGCTCCTTTCTTCGAGCCGAACAAACGATGGCGGAAATGGTTCCGGCGAGACGGACCGGCGTGACGGTACGGACCCAGCCCGGAACATTCAGCCTCACCGCGGGGTTCGTATGAGTGCTCTTCTACAGGGAGTGGCTTGCATGAAACCCGCCGTAACCGATCGCATCCAAACCAAGAAATACGACCACCCGACAGGCGGCTGGGGATCGCTCAAATCCCTGGTCCGCAAGGCGCGCGGCGAAGGCCTGCTATTGTCCGGGATATGGAGCACGCTGCTCAAGCAGAACAAGGCCGACGGCTATATGTGCGTGTCTTGCTCATGGGCAAAGCCAGCCCAGCCGAGACCGTTCGAATTCTGTGAAAACGGTGCCAAGGCGACGATGTGGGACCAGACCAAGCTGCGCTGCGAAACCGCTTTCTTCGCCGAGCATCGGTGACGGAACTGCTCGATTGGCCGGACCACGATCTGGAGAAGCAGGGCAGGCTTACCGAGCCCATGCGCTACAATGCCGCCACCGACCGTTACGAGCCGGTCTCCTGGGACGATGCGTTCCGCGACATAGCTGCCGAACTGCGGCGGCTCGATCCCAAATCGGTAGTGTTCTACACGTCTGGCCGCGCCTCGCTCGAGGCCTCGTTCATGTACCAGCTTTTTGCACGAATCTATGGGTCTTCGAACCTGCCCGATTCGTCCAACATGTGTCATGAATCGACCTCGGTCGGCTTGCCGGAATCGATCGGCTCCCCGGTCGGGACCGTGCAGCTCGAAGACTTTGCGAAATGCAACATGATGTTCTTCTTCGGGCACAACACCGGGGTGACGGCGCCGCGCCTGCTGCATCCGCTGCAAGAGGCACGTCAACGCAACGTGCCCGTCTTTACCTTCAATCCCTTGCCAGAGCGGGGACTGAAACGCTTCAAGAACCCGCAAAACCCTGTCGACATGCTGTCGCCCGGGCCTGGCACCAAAATGTCCAGCGACTTCTTCCAGGTTCGTTCGGGCGGCGATATCGCCGCGATGACGGGTATCGCCAAGGCCTTGCTGGCGCTCGACGATGCCGCCCGCGAAAGCGGCAGGACGCGTGTCCTCGACCCGGCTTTCATCGCCGAGCACACGCATGGCTTCGCCGAATTCGAAGCCTTCCTGCGCAAAACCCAGTGGAGCGATATCGTCGCGCGATCCGGCATTGCGCAGACCGACCTGGAGCATGTCGCCGAGGTCTACAGCCATGCCAACGCGGTGATCGGCAATTACGGCATGGGCTTGACCCAGCATCGGCACGGCACCGAGAACGTCCAGATGCTGTGCAACCTTTTGATGCTGCGCGGCAATATCGGAAAACCCGGCGCCGGCATTTCGCCGCTGCGCGGCCATTCCAATGTCCAGGGGCAGCGCACCGTCGGCATATCGGAAAAGCCCGAGCTCGTCCCGCTCGACAAGTTCGCCGAATTCTACGCCTTTGAACCGCCGCGCGAGAAAGGTCTCGATACGGTCGAGACGTGCGAAGGCGTCATCGACGGATCGGTCAAGGGCTTCGTCGGGCTCGGCGGCAATTTCGTGCGGGCCGTGCCGGAAACCGGCCTGGTCGAGAAAGCCTGGCGTGGGCTCGACCTGCATGTCGAGATCGCGACCAAGCTCAACCGGAGTCACCTGATCGCCGGGCGGACAACCTATTTGCTGCCTTGCCTGTCACGGCTGGAAAGAGATCATCAGGCAAGCGGCGACCAAAGAGTGTCGATCGAGGATTCCACCGCCTGTATCCACGGCTCGTTCGGATCGCGACCTCCGGCTTCGCCGAATCTGCTTTCCGAACCCAGGATCGTTGCCGAGCTTGCCAAGGCGACAGTGCCGGGCAGGAGTTCGATCCCATGGGACGAGTGGGTTGGGGATTATTCCCGCATCCGCGACGAAATCGAGCGCTGCTACCCCCAACACTTCCGCGACTTCAACGAGCGTTTCCTGACGCCCGGCGGCTTCCATCGCGACATCAAGGCGAGCAAGCGGGTGTGGGAGACGCCGAACAAGAAGGCCAACTTCAAGCTGCCAAGTGGCCTTGAAACCGATCCCGACATCGATGTCGCCGGCGATGATGTGCTGACACTGATCACGGTCCGCTCCAACGATCAGTTCAACACGACCGTCTACGGCTACAACGACCGGCTGCGCGGCATCAGCGGCACACGCATGGTGCTGTTGATGAGCGAGAAAGATATCCAGCGCCTCGGTTTGAGCGTGGGACAGGAGGTCGATCTCGAAGCCAACGCGCAGGACGGTGTGGAGCGCCGCGTGCACGGACTGCGCATCACGCCTTACTCGGTGCCGGAGGGAAATTGTGCCGGTTATTTATCCCGAGCTCAACCCGCTGGTTCCTTTGTGGCACAGAGCCGAAAAGGCTCATGTTCCGGCGGTCAAATCGGTACCGGTGCGGATATTGCCATAGGCGTTTGTCGTTCGCGGCAGGCACGCACCACGCCGATGTGACCTGGCGCGACTTTCAAATCGCGACCTCAGCCGGCTCGTGCGAGTTCATCCACGGCATTCAGGATCGCACTCTGGCTCGCCGGCTTCTGCACGATCCTGCAAGCGCGGAACCCGGCCGGAATTTCGCGTTCGCCAAAGCCGGAGAGGAAGGCGAACGGAACACCACGCGTCCGCAACGCTTCCGCAACGGGATAGCTGGTTTCGTCGTTCAACTGGATATCCAGTAACGCCGCGTCGACGCCGCCTTCGCCAATGAGCCGGAGTGCCGCCGTCACCGACGAAACAGGTCCAGCCACCTGATGGCCGGCTTTGCGCAGGTAAGCCGCCGCATCGTCGGCGATCAGCCATTCATCCTCGACGATCAGCACACGCACCTTTCCGGTCACGACGATTCCTCGCGGGTCAGAGGGAATGCGATTTCCGCCTCCAAACCATTTGAGCGGAAACTTGTTTCAACTTTTCCGCCCAGCCTATAGCCGATTTCTCCGCGCAGAAGGGTAAGGCCGAAGCCGCTGTCGGTTGGCTCCTTGATGCGGGGGCCGCCCTTCTCGCGCCAGACGAGCTTGAAGGTTCCATCCACCACCGACCATTTCACAATTATCCGCCCGGCAGGCTTCGACAGTGCGCCATATTTGGCGGCATTGGTCGCCAGTTCATGGATTGCCATGCCGAACGAAAGCCCCTGTACAGGCTTGAGGCTTACCCGCTTGCCATCGAGCTCGAACCGTTCGGCCCCGAAGGCGTCGAGTTCCTGGTGCAGCAGTTCCTCGACGGAGGCTTCCGTCCAGCTCTCGCGCGAGAGCAGACTATAGGCTCGTGACATTGCATGCAGGCGCCCGATCAAGGCTTCGGCGAACTCCTCTTTCGACGCCGAGTATTCGCGCGTCCGGTTGGTGATGCTGGCGACGACCGCCAGCATGTTCTTGACGCGATGGTTCAGCTCCGAGATGAGCACCTGCTGACGCTCTTCCGCCTGCGCCAGCGTCGTCACGTCGATCATGGTCACGACCACGCCTTGGATGCTGCCGCCTTTGTCCCGGTAAGGGTTGATGCGAACCAGATAGAACCGGCCCTTGTCGTCGCGCGCAAGGTGATGGTTCAGGGTCTCTCCCGTCTCGAACACCGCCTGGATGTGCCGCTTCAACTCGGGGTAGTCGAGCTGGCTCGAAAGATCGGTCAGCGGTCGGCCGACATCGGACGGACGCAAGTTGAAGAACGATGACGCGGCGGGAGTAAAGGTCCGCACCACAAGGTTGCGGTCGAGGAAGATGGTGGCGATTTCCGTGCTTTCGAACAAGTTTCTGAGATCGCTGTTGGCGCGATCGAGTTCCTCTATCTTGCCGGTCAGCTCCGCGTTGATGGTGTTTAGCTCTTCGTTGAGCGACTGCATTTCCTCCTTCGAGGCCTCAAGCTCATTGGTCGACTGTGCCTCTTCATTGACGGAGAACGTCTTCGTCTTTAAGCTGGAAAAGTCGTGACCGGAATGGCCGCGCAGAGTGGGGTCGATTTCATCGGCGGCCCGATCCATGTCAGCCTTGTGCTCGCCACCCCCCTCGGCCAGCCCGTTCAGCACATTGAAGCCGCGGCCAAACGCCTGAAGCTTTGCGCCGATCTCCTCGGCGGGCGCTGCGATATCGATCAGGCCGCTCGAAATCGCGCTTTGCGGCATGTCCGGGTTGCGCGCGCCGGAACCGTCGGAGGCTTGGGCAATCGTCAGTCCGCCATGTTCCTTGATCGCCCGGGCGCCCAGCGTGCCGTCCGAATCGCCCCCCGACAGGATGATGCCTATGGCGTACTCCCCTTGGTCCTCGGCCAGTGCACGGAAGAAGATGTCGATCGGTGTGCGCTCGCGGTTAAGCGTGTTCGGCCGGCGCAGCGAAAGCGCGCCCTTACGGATGGTGAGGACGACGTTTTGCGGCATCACATAGACTTGGTCGGGTTGGACCGCCATGCCCTCCTCGGCGACGATGACCGGCATGCCGGTGTAACGTGCGATAACGTCATGCAGCAGGCTTTCGCGCTCTGGGCTCAGATTAGTGACGACGACGAACGCCATGCCGGTGCCGCCGGTCAGCCCTTTGAACAGGCCCTCCATCGCGGGAATGCCGCCGGCCGATGCGCCGACGCCGACAATGGGAAATCTTCCGTTCTGGAACACCATGCCACGCCTCGGTAACAGCCGCGGCTGCGAAACCGCCAAATCGGACCTCAGACTAATGCATGTCGCGCAAAAGTGTGCAGCGGTTTTGCGATAACGAGATGAATAAAAACAACAGCCTAAAGCGCGTCGCATGAGGCCGGCAAAACGCGACGTGCTTTAGGGACCGGACCGAGCCTCATGCCAGTAAATAGTCCTCGAACGGAACAAAGCACCGCCGGTGGGCATTAACATCCGGTTTTCGAGGCGGTTCCAATGGCAAAACGACCACCTGAGATAAAGCCAGCAAAATGTCCGCGCCGACAGCCGTGACTCCCGCAGAAAGAAGGAACAATGAGGTGCGCGACCTGCAAGGCTTGCATATCCTGATCGTCGAGGACGAATGGATGCTGGCGGGCGATCTTGCACGTTATTTCAGCAAGATGGGCGCCGTCGTGCTTGGCCCCGTGGCGACAGTCGAACAGGCGTCGAAGCATACCGATGAGGCGGAAGCCGCAATCCTGGACGTCAATCTCAACGGAAGACGGGTATTCCCGATCGCGGACGAACTGATGCGCCGCGGCGTGCCGTTCGTGTTTTTCAGCGGCGACGAAGACATCGTTATTCCTGAGCGCCTTCGGTATGCCAGCAGCCTCAGAAAATCCTCGGACGGCCAGGCTGTTTTCGATGCTCTCTTCCCCTCCGAGCCCAAAGCATCAAGCGGAAATCTGGCGACCGAGCCGTCAGACGACGTATTTTCCCTGCTGCCTAAGCTCAGGCTCGCAGCGCGTCTGCTGCTGGGAGACGTTGACGCTTCCGACCGGCTGGTCGAGCGGACGCTCGAGCAGGCGATCGGCGAGATCGACAGGAGACGATCCGGTTCCTCCACTGAGGACTGGCTTAACGGCATCATGCGAAACATCGTCAAGGCACGCGGAGCAAACCTGCTGCACTGACCATGCCCGCCGGCAACTAGTATCTCTGCACATGGATTATGACTCTTTGGCGGTTGGCTTTGGATAGGCCTTGGCCAATTTGAGGCGCGCCTGTTCGGTTGAGAACATCCAGTTGCGGCGGTGCTCCGCCTGGTGTGGCCTTCACCTACGCTCGGGGCATTCATGCCGAACGGATATTGCAGGGCTTCTCCGGCATCCTGCAGGTCGATGGCTATGCCGGATACAACAGACTGATCGCACCTGACCGTGTCGGCTCGGACATCCGGCTTGCCTATTGTTGGGCACACGCTCGCCGCAAGCTGGTGGAGATAACCCGCAACGGAGCAGCACCTATCGCCGAAGAGGGCGTCAAGCGGATCAGCGAACTGGATCGGATCGAGGCCGAACTGCGTGGCCTTTGATCCGGAGGCTCGCCTCGCCGGACGACAGGAACGATCAACGCCACTGGTCACCGACATGCAGACCTGGCTCGTCCATCACCGCGCCCGTGTCGCGACCAAGTATCCACTCGGCGAGGCCTTGGCGTACATCGCCAAATATTGGGATGGTTTGAAGCTCTTCCTGACCGACGGCCGCATCGAGATCGACAACAACAGCGTCGAGCGAACCATCCGGCCGATGCCCTCAATCGCAAGAATGCACTCTTTGCGGGGCACGACGCTGGAGCCGAGAACTGGGCCACCATCGCATCGCTCATCGAGACCTGCAAACTCAACGCCGTCGATCCGCAGGCCTACCTGACCAATACGCTCACCGCCATCGTCAACGGTCACAAGCAGAGCCGGATCGATGAGCTGCTGCCTTGGGCTTACAAGGGGAAGTAATGTGGCCCCGAAGACTACAGTCGGCCCAAAGCGGACTTCGGAAGGTACGCAGATAGAGGATCGGCGAATGCCCCAAAGCCCGCACGCAGGGTGTGGACTCAGGGCGTTCCAGCGTCCTCAGTCTATGGCGAGAGAACTCGACAGTTCTCGGTACGCTTCGATCTGCTGCTGCAAGAGAGCAATCTTCTGCTCCGCCACCTGGATAGCGTCAGAGCCAGCGAGGAAGCGCCGTGGCAGTTCGTCCTGCTCAGCGAGCGTGATTAGAGCGCGTGCCAGCTTAGCGGGGTCACCGCCCTGCTTGCCGTGCTGGGACGTCCAGAAGGCAATCTGTGCCGTGCGTCGCTCGTGATAATCTTCGATCGCGATTTCCGCGTAACTAGTGGACTCCTCGGTCAGAAGCTCCGTGCGGAAAAAGCCTGGGTTGACGATCATCGTCTCGACGCCGAACGGACCGACTTCAGTCTGCAGCGCTTCCATCCAGCCATCGAGGCCAAACTTCGAAGCAGAGTAGGCTGTGCAGAATTCAAAGCCCATCAGACCTGCCGTCGAGGAGATCGAGACGATCTGGCCGGAGCGCTGCTTGCGCATGACCGGAAGGAACGCCCGCGTCACTATCATCGGACCGTCAAGGCTCGTGCTTAGCTGCAACTGCATCTGCTTGGGAGACAGTTCCTCGAAATACCCGGCGTAGAAGCTGGCCGCGTTGTTGACCAGCACGTCGATCCGTCCGAACCGCTCAAGGGTCGCCTGCGCGGCGGCGTCGGCGTCAGCGGCCTTGGTGACATCGAGTTTCACGACAAGAAGGTCGTCGGAAGCACCTAGAGCGTTCGCCACCTTGTCTGGATTACGGCCAGTCGCGACCACCTTGTGGCCGGCTGCCAGGGCCGCCTTGGCAATGTCCAGGCCGAGGCCACGTCCTGCCCCGGTGATGAACCACACTTTGTTACTCATCTCATGTGTCCTTTCATGTTGTCAGCCCTTCACCGATCTTGCGGCGCATGGGGCTGCAAGACAGTTGTTCACATCGCCTGCACGGTCGGGCGGACCAGGATCCCGTTGAGGGACGTCCGCTTCGGCCGGCTGAGAGCAAAGGCTATGATTTCGGCGATGTCTTGAGCCGGAATTGCAACGTTGTCGCGGTAGTCCTGAGCAGACTTTTTGCTTTCCTCGTGTGTGATGTGGTCGGATAATTCTGTCGCCACCGCACCAGGCTCGATGACTATCACGCGGATGTCTGGCTGGAGTTCGACGCGAAGCGCCTCGGACCAGCCGTTGATCCCCCATTTGGTTGCCGAATAGGCAGCGAACCCGGCTGGAGCTACGCGACCTGCCACAGAAGAGATGTTCACCAGATCTCCCTTCTTGGCGCGGAGTTGGTCAAGGAAAACCTCAGTCACAGTCATGGCACCCAGGAGATTGGTTTCGACCATCTGCCGATGCTCGGATCGCTTGTCCGATCCAAACGGCGCTGTGAGCATCACGCCTGCGTTGTTGACTAGAACATCGGCGCCGCCGAACTCCTGGACGCGCGCGGCGGCTCCAGCGATGGAGTCCCGGTCGGTCACGTCAGCCTGGATCGCGATAGCGCCTTCGCCGAGTTCGTCTGCGAGTGCCGCGACACGCTCGAGGCGCCGCCCTAGAAGGGCTACGCGATATCCTTCTGAAAGAAGCTCACGTGCCAGCGCCTCACCGATTCCGGAGGATGCACCAGTGATTACAGCGACCCGATTGTTGTTATTCATGGCAGTCTCCTTCGTTGTGCTCTCTGGCTGGCCCTACCGATCCGGAAAGACCGGAGCGAGGACCACAGAGGTGGCAGCGCCTCGGACAAGAAGCGCCGCAGGTACCCGGCTAGACTTCAGCCCGTCGGTTCTTGTGGGTTGGTCACCTGACCGGTGACATGCCGGGTCGCCCTTGGAACTCGTTCCAAGTTTTGCGCCGGTATCGATCATCGCGAGCATTGGTGGGCTGAGACGCGCGCCCTGGACCGTGATCCGGGCAAAGCCGTCATCGATCTCCTTGACATCGGCCGCACTCAACTGGACCTGCAGCGCGTCCATGTTCTGGTCCATCTGGTCCTCCGTTATCGGGCCGGGAATGGGCACGATCCACGGCTTACGGGCGAGCAACCAGGCAAGGGCGACCTGGCCGGGCGCAGCCTGATGACGTGCGCCTACGCGCTGTAGCAGTTCGACCACCGGCCAGTTGGCGCGGCGGGCTTCAGGCGTGAAGCGCGGCAGGTTGGCCCGTAGGTCGGCAGGGCCATGCACGAACATGGGGGTGACTGTACCGGTCAGGTATCCCATGCCGAGCGGGCTCCATGGCACGAACCCGATGCCAAGCTCCTCGCAGGTCGCCAGAACCTCCACCTCCGGATCGCGGGTCCAGACAGAGTATTCATTCTGCACCGCCGTGACTGGCTGCACTTTGTGGGCGCGGCGGATGGTCGCTTCGCCTGCAGCGGACAGGCCGAAGTGGCGGACCTTGCCTTCACGGACCAATTCCTGCACCGCTCCGGCCACGTCTTCGACGGGCACGGTCGGATCGACACGGTGTTGGTATTGAAGATCAATGTAGTCCGTCTTCAAGCGGCGGAGCTGTTGCTCGGTCACCCGCTTGATATTGTCAGGGCGGCTGTTGACGCCTGTGACCTGGCCTTCGGGCGTGATGTCGAAGCCGAACTTGGTCGCGATGATCACCTGGTCGCGGATCGGCGAAAGCGCCTCGCCAACAATATCCTCGCCCAGGAAGGGTCCATAGACTTCAGCGACGTCGAAAAAGGTCACGCCCCGGTCATGCGCCGCCCGGATGATCCGCACGGCCTCCTGCCTGTTCGTGGGCGGGCTGTACATCCCGGCAAAGTTTTGGCAGCCCATCCCCATGGCAGAGACTTCCAGCGAGCCGAGCATGCGACGCTGAAGGTTCGATGACCTTGCACCTGTGGCTGCGGCACCCGATGTTGCCGTTTGAGCTCTCGACTCGGAAAGAGGCAGCAGCGACGCTGCGGCGATGCCTAGCCCAGCGGCGAACAATTTACGGCGGCTTGGCATCTCGGGAGCGCCTGTTTCGAAATCGTCTGCATAGTTCTTCATGGTGCTGCACCTCCACTGGGTTTGATCAACCTCCGAAACACATCAGCGTTTGCGGCTGTGTCTTCGTAAGTGAGCGCAGAATACGATGGCCGTTCCTTTCAAAAAAAATGGCATTCGGGTTGATGCGACATTAACCAGAGGTTCATAATGGACAAGGATCAGCTTGATGGGCTTGTGGCGTTTGCGCTTGTCGCCGAGAAGCGGAACTTCACGGCGGCGGCAGAAGCACTCAGGGTTTCGCCGCCTGCGATAAGCAAGATGATCAGACACCTCGAAACTCGCCTGGGCGTCACCCTGCTTACAAGAACGACACGAGCTACGAGCTTGACCGAAGCCGGGGAGAAATTCCTGCAACAGGCGGGACCGGCGCTGGATGCGATCCTTTCCGCTATGAAGGACGCGGGAAGCGCAGCGGACAAGCCTGCCGGTCGTCTGCGCTTGAATGTCCCGCAGACCGTCTATCCGAACTTCCTTAGGCCGCTGATCGCGACCTTTATCGAAAAGTACCCGGATGTGACGGTTGAGATCTTCTTCGAGAACGCGGCCACCAACATATTCGAGCGCGGGTTTGATGCAGGAATACGGGTGTCAGACATCCTTGCCAAAGATGTCGTGGCGCTCAAACTCTTCGGTCCCATCCGATAGGTTGTGGCTGCTGCACCGGCCTACCTTGACAAGCATGGGCACCCTGAACATCCAAAAGACCTGTTGGCCCATCCTTGCATCTGCGCGGGAGCTGGCAATCGTGTGTACGATCGATGGGAGTTCGAGACCGACGGCAAGGAATTTGAGGTTCAGGTAAAGGGGCCGCTGATCCTCAATGATGTTCTGCTGGCGATCGATGCGGCCGTCGACGGCTTGGGGGTCGTTTACAGCCCTGAAGAAGCGATCAGCGACAAGTTGACGAGCGGCAAGCTCGAAGTCGTTCTGGACCACTTCACCGGGACAAGCTCGGGTGTGTACCTCTACTACCCGCAGCGGTCTCAAGTTCACCCCAAACTGCGGGCCTTCATCGAACATCTCAAAGGCCTGGAGAAGAGGTAGCGCGAGCTTCCTATTGGACGCAGCTTTCGCTTCCCACAGAACCGCTGTCAACGCGAAGAATATTGACGGCCTTCGTCACCTTGGTGCTGCGGATCGCAATCCAACAACGTCCGCTGTTGTGATGGGTTTCGGATGCCGGCCGTCTACTGAGATGGCGTGGCTCGAGGCCGGCGTCCGGAAGCCTCCAGGGAAGGAACCCGC